>CALICC010000034.1 GCA_938049325.1 uncultured Ilumatobacter sp.
CGGACTGAAGCTGTCGGTGAGCACTGATTCGATCGCGAACATCACACTGGCGGTCATGGGCAACCTCGTCGACAACACCACGCCCGGTGCCGCCGGCAAGGTGATGTGGCTGGCCGACAAGGGCCTCGGCCTCGCCGACCCGATCCTGCGCAAGACCCGCGCCGCCGCCTGATTCGGTAGCGATCGGTTCGAGCACCGCCGCTACCGAATCGCCGGGTCACTGGGTAGCAATGGTGCCGGAACCAAAAGGACCCACTGGGTAGCAATGGTGCCGGAACGAAAGGGACCCAGAGACCGCCGCTACCCCGATGTTCGCGTGAGAACCTTGCGTCCCTGAGACGCAGAATCCTCACGCGAACGTGGGCTGAGGTTGGAGTCGGGGTCGGGGTCCGGGTGGGCTTGGAGGGTCGGGATTCAGACGGTGACCGGTTCGCGGGTGCCGGCCGTTGATGCGTCGTCGGCCGGGGTTTCCTCTGCCGGCTGATCGGCGTAGTCGGATCCGTCGATGTCGATCGTGGGGAGGATCCGGTCGAGCCAGTCCGGCAGCCACCAGTTGGCATCGCCCATGAGTTTCATCGTCGCGGGCACCAGCACGATGCGCACGATGGTCGCATCGACGAAAATCGCCGTGGCCAAGCCCAGTCCGAACATCTTGGTGGTCGGGTCACTGCCGAGCACGAAGCCGCCGAAGACCGAGATCATGATCAGCGCGGCCGACGTGATCACACGCGCGGTCGTCGCAAGGCCGTGGATCACCGATTGGTCGTTGTCGCCAGTTGCGACGTACTCCTCGCGCACTCGTGACAGCAAGAACACCTCGTAGTCCATCGACAGGCCAAACAGGATGGCGAAGCTGAACATCGGAATGAACGACACGATCGGCACGGTCGACTCCAGTCCGATCAACTCTTTGCCCCACCCCCACTGGAACACCATCACCAGCACGCCGTAGGCGGCGCCGATGCTCAACAGATTGAGCAGCGCGGCCTTGAGCGGCACCAGCACCGACCTGAACACGAGCATCAGCAGGAGGAACGACAGTGCGATCACGGCGCCGATGAACACGGGGAGACGATCGGTCACCCGGCCCGCAACGTCGCCGAAGTTCGCCGTTGCGCCGCCGACGTGTGCAACGACATCGGTGCCGTCGAGCACCTCGGGGAAGACGTCCGAGCGGAGCCGTTGCACAGTGGTGAACGTGGCGTCGTCCTGCGGCGACGTCGTGGGCAACGCGACGATCGTGCCGACGCCGGAGGCGAGGTCGACGTACTGCGCTCCGATCTCGGCAATGCCAGGGTCGGCCTCGATCGCTGCGACCAATGGTTCGAGCGCCGCCTCACCATTCGATGTCTCGTCCGCCAGATCCACCGCGATCACCAGCGGTCCGTTGACGCCCGGACCGAAACCTTCGGCCATGAGGTCGTATGCACGTCGCTGGGTTGTCGACTCGGGCTGCGTGCCGTCGTCGGGGAATCCCAGGTTCAGCGACAGCACCGGTGCTGTCAGGGCGAGGAGGAGCACCGTCACGCCGATCGCGTACGCCCACGCGTGACTCGCAACGTGGCGGCCCCAACGTTCCCACCCGGCACCTACGGCGCCGGTCTTGTGCCGACGCGGGATCCCGATCCGATCGATCCATCCGCCTGCGATACCGAGAAACGCTGGCAGCAGGGTGACCGATGCGAGCACCATGATCGCGACGATCACCGAGATCGCAACACCCGCTGCGGTCATGAACGGAACCCCGGCAACAGCGAGCCCGAGGATGGCGATCACCACAGTGCCGCCCGCGAAGATCACGGCCTGTCCTGCGGTTGCGACCGCACGTCCTGCAGCGTCGACGACATCGTGGCCCCGCTCGAGGAACTCTCGGTGACGCGTCACCAAGAACAGCGCGTAGTCGATGCCGACACCCAGTCCGATCATGCTGCCGATCTGGGGCGCCCAACTCGGCACGTCGATGAGATACGCAACGAGCGACATCGAGCTGACGCCGAGGGCGAGCCCGAACAGCGCCATACCGATCGGCAGGCCCATCGCGATCACCGAGCCGAACGCGACGAGGAGCACGATCATCGCGATGACCAGTCCGATCATCTCGCTAGCACCGGTCTCCGCTTCACCGAACGCGAAGAACAGGTCGCCGCCGGTCTCGACCTGCAGCGATGAGTCAACCCGGAGGCTCTCGACGGTGGTGATCAGCTCGTCGAGGTCCGACACGTCGAGTTCCTGCATCACCGGGTACTGGATCTCAACGAGTGCGATCCGCCCGTCGGGCGACACGGCGCCCGATTCGATTGCGGCGGTCCTCCCATCTTCAGCGAGCGCCGCCGGGTTGGTCACCAGCAGTGCGCTCGACAGATCGGCGAGCGTGTCATGTGCGCGTTCGAGGTCGTCGAGAGCTGCGTCCGACGAGAAGAAGGTGGCGTCGGCATCGACTGGGGTGAACACCACTCGGGAGGTGAGCCCCGCCTGATCCGAGTCGGCAGCGGTCAGCAGTTGAACCGCCTGCTCCGAGTCGGTGCCAGGGATCTCGAACGAGTCGTCGAGTTCTTGGCCGAATGTCGCCGACGCGACAACGACGGCGATGGCGGCGACGAGCCAGACACCGACCACACGCCACGGGTGCGTGGCGGCGAATCGACCGAGACGATGGAGAGCAGATGACATGACGATTCCGTTCAGACGAGGCAACAGCGACAGTTGTGGCGCTTGCATCTCATCGTCGTCACGCGTCGGTTCTGGCGCATCGGTGCATCGGCCACACGACGCTCGGCCGATCCGACGGCAGCGCGACCGTCCTTTCGGCCGATCCGTCATCTACGGGCGTTCTCTACGCTGAAGGTCGTGTCCGACACGCTGATCTCGGCGCTCGTCAACGAGCCGGCCGTCTCGAATCCTCCGCGCCGTGTGCCGCGCGACTGGGTGCTGCTCGGCGTGATCCTGACCGCAGTCGCGATCGAGGGTGCATTTCGGCCCGACCTCACGTGGCGTCCGGTCGCGATCCTGGTCTTCGCGGCGCTCGCATTCACCACGCTGTGGCGACGCACTCACCCCCTGGCGGCGCTGGCAACCACGTTCGGCACGACGCTGGTCTTCGATCAGGCGGCCAACATCTCGACGGGCGCTCCGATCGAGATGTTCTCGTCGGCGTTCCTCCTGATCCTCGTGTACTCGTTGTTTCGTTGGGCTTCAGGACGACATGCGGCGATCGGTCTCGTCATGGCGGTCGCATTGTTCGTCTCGTCGCTGATCCACTCGTGGACCGGCGTGGGCGACGCCATCGGCGGTGCGATCGTGCTCGCCTTCCCGGCGGTGCTCGGCGCCGAAGTCCGACACTTCGGAGGTCGCCGTGAACGGCAACGTGAAGAAGTCAAACTTCGCGAACGCGAGTTGCTTGCGCGCGAGTTGCACGACACCGTGGCGCATCATGTGTCGGCCATCGCGATCCAAGCTCAAGCGGGACGAGTCGTCGGTCGCGATCGTCCAACGGCAGCACTCGACGCTCTCGCCGTGATCGAAACCGAAGCGTCACGAACCCTTGCTGAGATGCGCAGCATCGTGGGCACCTTGCGCGGGTCAGCAGCGGCGGAGTTCGCACCACAGCCAGGCCTGAGTGACATCGCGGCGCTCGCGACGAACGGCGCTGAAGGCCTCGAACACACGCTCACGGTCGACGTGCGCATCGATGAAACGCTCAGCTCGCTCAGCCCAGCAATCGGGACCGCTGCCTACCGCATCGCGCAGGAAGCAATCACCAACGCTCGCCGACACGCACACGGGGCCACACACGTTGCCGTTCATGTCGACTCGGTCGGTGACGAGGTACGGGTCAGCATCGCCGACAACGGGCAGGCGAACGGTTCAGCCCGCAGCGCACCGGGCTTCGGCCTTGTCGGTATGGCCGAGCGCGCCCACCTGCTCGGCGGCGAACTCCACGCCGGACCGCGCACTGATCGCGGCTGGGCCGTGACGGCCACGATCCCGAAAGACTCCCACTCATGACACTGCGCGTGCTGGTCGCCGACGATCAGGACTTGGTGCGGATGGGTTTGCGCATGATCCTCGACGCACAGGACGGCATCGAGGTCGTGGCTGAGGCGTCCGATGGTCGTGAAGCGATCGAACTCGCGCACAAGCTGCGACCCGACGTGTGCCTGCTCGACATCCGCATGCCGGGTACCGACGGGATCGAGGCCACGCGGCTGCTCGCCGGCCCCGACGTGGCCGAGCCAATGGCCGTCGTCGTAATCACCACGTTCGATCTCGACGAGTACGTCCACGGTGCCCTCAAGGCCGGTGCACGTGGGTTTCTCTTGAAAGACGCCGGACCCGACATGCTGGTGCAGGCCGTCCATGCCGCAGCGAGCGGCGAAGCGCTCATCGCTCCGAGCATCACGGCGCGGCTCCTCGGCAAGTTCGCCGAGTCGATGGACTCGAGCAATCCGGTCCAGCCCGTCGAGCCGTTGACCGAGCGAGAAGAAGAGGTTCTCCTCACGGTCGCATCCGGGCGCACCAACGCCGAGATCGCCGACGACCTGCACATCAGCTTGAGCACCGTCAAGACGCACCTCGCGAGCCTGATGGCGAAGCTCGGCGCGCGCAATCGTGTCGAGATCGCAATGTGGGCCTACGAAACCCGTCGCGTCGCACGCTGACCTTCACTCCATTGGCTAGCGCCGGTGCCGGAACCAAAAGGACCCAGACGACTGGGTAGCGCGGGTGCCGGAACCGAAAGGACCCAGGGTTAGTCGACGTCGTGGTGGGAGAGGCGCCAGCTGGCGATGGCGAGCACCGCGACACTCACCAGGAGCGGCACGATGATGCCCGTACTGGTGGCGAAGTCGGCGCCTTCGAGGCGCGCTCCGGTCTGATCGTTGATGATCGATCGGGTGTACTTACGCATGGCGAACTGCGCCACACCCGCACCACCCAGTGCGATGAACCCTTCCCAGATGAGGATGTAGGCGAGGCCCCACACGATGTGTCGTTGCAGCCAGACGCCCATCATCGTG
This sequence comes from uncultured Ilumatobacter sp., assembly GCA_938049325.1. Classification (GTDB taxonomy): domain Bacteria; phylum Actinomycetota; class Acidimicrobiia; order Acidimicrobiales; family Ilumatobacteraceae; genus Ilumatobacter_A. The sequence goes on from CALICC010000034.1 coordinate 5,016, forward strand.
AAGATCGACGTGTAAGCGATCAGCCCGACCACCGAGGCAATGATCGTCGCGCCGACCAGTCCGTTGCCCACGCCGGTCAACGCTGCTGCGGCAACGACGGGCGGCAGCGTGATCGGGGCCGCCATCGTCAGCGCGGCGAGCGCGGCGCCCAACACGATTGGCCAGCGGTTCATCGGCCGGAGCCAGAGGTACACGAGTGTCTTGTCGTCGCGGAGGTCGCCGATCGCGCCGCCGGCGAACACGAGACACACCACCGGGATCACCACGGCAAAGCCGAGGTTGGCCACCACCCCAGCACCCTGATCGAGTCGCGCCGAGTCGGATGTTCCGACCGCGAAGCCGGCAACGGTCGCGGTCAACGACAACAGGAGCAGTGCGACGATCCGCCCGGGGCTGCGCAGCTGCCCGAGCACGACTCCGTAGGTGAGGCGGAGCGCGTCGAGGTTGCCGACCGACCCGCGCTGCACGCCCGTGGGATACGACGACGGCGCGGGCGCCGGATCAGGTGTTGCGGCGATGTTCGTCATCGACCCTCCACGAGGTAGCGGAACACCGATTCGAGGTCGTCATCGAGCGGGCTCACTTCGGTCAGTCGGACGCCGAGCTCGACCGCCATCGGCGCGAGCGCTCTGCCGAGCGCGTTGACGTCGAGCGTGTCGACCACGACGTGGTCGTGTTCGAGCGTCAATGCCGACACCAGCCCGCTGCCGACGAGCGACGTCGCCAGACGACGGGGGTCGGACACACCGAGTCGAATGCGGTGTGGGCGGTCGTCCATCAGCCCGCGCAAGTCGCGGTAGTCGCCGCGCGCCACGAGGCGCCCTTGAGCGACGACGAGCACGTTCGACCCGAGTCGGGCGACTTCGTCGAGCACGTGGCTCGACACGAGCACGCAGCGGCCTTCGTCGCCCAAGCGGTGGAAGAGGGCAATCATCCGACGGCGCTGCACGGGGTCGAGACCGGTGAGTGGTTCGTCGAGGATCAGCACCGCGGGATCGTTGACCAACGCTGCGGCGACCTTGGCGCGCTGACGCATGCCTTTGGAGAACTGCCCGACCGGCTTCGCACCGACGTCGGCGAGGTCGACTTGCTCGAGCGCCCACTCGGCAACGGCGGGGACCGAGGCGCGATCGATGCCGTGTGACTCGGCAGCGATGCTCACGAAGTCCATGGCGGACAGTTGGTCGAACAGCGCGTCTTGCTGCGGGACCAGGCCAATCGCGCCGCGTACGTCGCGGTCGGTTCGCGGGTTGGCACCCAGCACGCTGACGTCGCCGCGCGACGGCGGGGTGAGGCCGCACAGCATCCGGAACAACGTCGACTTGCCGGCGCCGTTGGGCCCCAGCAACGCCGTGACTCCGGCGTCGATCGCGAAGCTCACATCGCTCACGGCGACGACCGATCCGAAGAACTTCGACACGTTGTTCACCGCGATCATCCCGGTGAGCGGAGCCGCAATGAACGGGGGGTATCCGGCGGGCGCGCCAAGCGGTGGACCGACAGGGGGACCCGTGGGCGGAGCAGTCGGTGGAGCAGTCGGTGGGCCCGTGGCCGGACCAGTCGGCGGGCCCGAGGGAGGACCGACGGGTGGGCCACTCGGCGGCGGCGCAATCTCGCTGCTCATCGCGACACCACGAGTCGGGAGTAGCGCCAGGCAACCACAGCGAGGCCACCGACGACCCAGGCGAGGTTGACGAGCCCCACGTTGAGCGTCGAGAGCTCGGGGAAGTTGCCCGGCTCACCGAACACGCGGTACACGAGCTCGAACGGCATCGAGAAGACGTCGATCAGCCGCCAGTTCGGCGTCAGCTCTGCACCGTCGACCAACGCCGACGCCACGGCGGGCGAGGCGAGCGCGAGCAGGACCACACCGATCGAGGCAAACGCTCGGCGGTCAGTGATGCTCGACGCTGCCATCGAAATCGCGGTGAGCGCTCCCGACACGGCGAACGCGGAGATGAAGATGCGCAGCAACACGACCATCCAGTTACCGATGCCGTCGGGGCCCGCGTTCTCGAACGTGTACCCGATGAGCACGAGCAGCGGCGGCCCAAGGGTGACGAGCGCCAACGTCAGCACCACAGCGAGGCCTTTGGCCACGAGATACGTGCCGCGGTGCAGCGGGGTCGAGAGGTACAGCGCCAGCATTCCGTTACGGCGGTCACCGACCAATACCTCAGGCGCGACCAGCCCGGCGAACAACAGGATCGCGGCCGTGATGAACGCGTAATAGCCCGGATAGTCGGCCACTTCGCTGGGGTCGAGAATGTCGTTGAACAGCGCAGCGACACCGACGAAGACGATCGCAGGCACGTACGCGATCGCCACCGCGAGCACGGGGAAGATCTTGTGGCGAGCTGGTCGGCCGAGTCCGAGTGTCGCCCGGATGCTCTGCCACGCGACGCTCCAAACTGCCTGGACAACACCGGCCCGCTTGCCGTCGTACCGCTGGAAGCCGCGGTCGACGATTTGCGCAGCGCCGTGTGTGGTGGCGGTCGGGTCCGACACGTTCATGACTGCCTACCTCGTGCCGAGGACGCGATGTCGGCGGTGAACACGTCGTCGAGCGTGCGTCGCCGCGAGCCGAGACGCCGGATGCGCGCGCCGGCCGTGGCAACCGCTGCGGTGACCGCGTCGAACAGCTCGGCGTCGTCGCGACCAGAAACGCCGATCGTGAAGTCGACACGCCGAACTTCGAAGCCGCCCTGCAGCAGCGCTGTCTCGACCGCGTCGACCGATTGTGGGCGATCGGCGAGGTCGACCAACTCGACTTCGACGCCTCCCGAGGCTCCAGCGAGCTCGGCCATCGAACCGTGAGCGACAAGCCGGCCTGCGTCGAGTGCGACGACGTGATCGCAGATTCGCTCGACCTCTTCGAGCACGTGTGACGACAACATGACGTCGATCCCGAACTTGCGATTGACGTCGACGATGATCGCCAGCATCTCGTCGCGCTGGACCGGGTCGAGACCGTCGGTCGGTTCGTCGAGCACGATGAACGCAGGGTCGGCAGCGATGGCCTGCGCGAGCTTCACGCGCTGGCGCTGCCCGGTCGACATCGTGCCGAGCGCCCGGAACCGCTCTTCGCCCAAGCCGACGAGATACAGCGAGTCGCTGGCGCGCGAGCGAGCTTCGTCGCGAGGCAGACCCTTGATCTGTGCGAAGTGTCGCACGAAGTCGTAGGCACGCATGTCGTCGGGGAGCACGTTGCGCTCGGGGCCATAGCCGATGCGCGCGCGGAGCTCCGGTCCGTTGACCGACGGGTCGAGCCCGAGCACGGTGATCGAGCCCGACGTCGGCTTGAGGAGTCCGAGTGCGAGCGAGATGAGCGTGGTCTTGCCGGCGCCGTTCGCGCCAACCAGGCCGGTCACACCCGGCGGCACGCTCAAGTCGAGCGCGTCGAGTGCCCGGGTCGACGGGAACTCCATGACGAGGCCGCTCGTCTCGATGATCGCTGGCACGGTCTCAGTGTGGCACTCATGCTGGTTGGTGCGGATCCGCCGAACGGATGATCCGCCTCCGTCTTCCGGCTGGTTCCGCTCCCGCATGGACACCGGGAGTTCGCTACGTTCGCGCGATGGAGCTGACTCATCTGCCCGCCGACGCCGGCGCCGAAGAGGTCCACGCAGTACTCGCCCGCGATGGCGCGCTCGTGATCGACCAACTCGCATCGGACCAACTGATCGACGAGATCGCTGCCGAAATGGCGGGATACGTCGACGCCACGCCGGGCGGGTCCGACGATTTCTCGGGCCGCACCACGAAACGCACCGGAGCGCTCATCGGTCGATCACCGGCTGCGCGGACACTGGTGCAGCATCCGGTGATCCTCGACGTCGCCGGTCGGCTCTTGCACCAAGCGCGGGCCTACCAGGTTCATCTCACGCAGCTGATCTCGATCGGCGGCGGTTCCCCAGGACAGCCCATCCATCGTGACGAGTGGGCGTTCGACTTCTTCCCGTTCCCGTCGGACCTGCATCCGCAATGCAACACGATCTGGGCGATGAACGACTTCACCGACGCCAACGGTGCAACTCGCCTCATTCCGGGAAGCCAAGACTGGCCGGTGGCCTTCGACCACAAGGTGACCGAGTCGGTGCCCGCCGAGATGAGCAAGGGCTCATGCCTGCTCTACACCGGCAAGGTGTACCACGGCGGCGGCGCCAACACGACCGACACGACGCGTACCGGGCTGAACATCACGTACTGCGCGGCCTGGCTGCGCCAGGAGGAGAATCAGTACCTGTCGTGCCCGCCCGAGGTGGCCGCAACGCTCGACGACGACCTCCTCAAGTTGATGGGCTACCAGATGGGCTCGTATGCGCTCGGCTACATCGATGACGTGCGCGACCCACTGGAGGCAGTCCGCGGAGCAACGGGCACGATGTCATTCGGTGAGGCACCCCAACCCCCGGACAGGAAGCGCTAGCGGACCGTGAAGCTCGGCCTCAGACGAGATCGGCCGAGGTGAACGCCACCGAGAATCGTTGACACCAGACCACGACGGTGCCGAACCGGTCGAGGTCGACGTCGACGGGGATCTCGTAGTTCTGATTGCCGACGTTGCCCGTCAAACGTCCGAGATTCACGAATTCGCCATCAGCACCGAACTCGCCGGCGTCAGCATCGGCAGGCGCCGAAGTGAGGTACACGAACAGGTCAGGACCGTTGTCGGTCTCGAAATCCTCGAACCGCAAGAACCGCTGTTCGGAGCCGTCCGTGATCACCTTCGCGAGACCGGAGCCGGGGTGGCTGCGCGGCCCGAACTGCCCTTCGGCAACCGTCATGATCACGGGAGCCGCCGGCTGCGTGTCGGGTGCGGCTTCGGTTTCCGACTCGACGCCAGGCTGCTCGTCGGACTCCATGTCGGGCATCGGATCGTCGGCGACGACTTCCATCGGCGTCGAGTTCTGCTGCATGAAGTCGTTCATCTCGTCGGTGGCCACCTGGTCGACCACGTCTGAGGGGTTGTCGGATGCAGCTCCCGAATCGAAGACCGGGATGGCCTCGTCGGCGACGTCGTCGAAGAACTTGGTCTGGATGCCGAAGACGCCGAACGCAAGAAACGCCAGCACAGCGAGTCCGACGATGCCGCCACCGGCAGCGAGCGGCTTGTTGTTCTTGATCCAGTTCATGCGCCGAAGCTACGCACACTTCGACGGCGACGCCACTGCTGGGCGCGTGATCCGTCGACCCCGTGCGACTCGTCAGGCTCGCCGGACCACGACGCTGCCGACGGAATATCCGGCGCCGAACGAGCAGATCACGCCGAGGTCGCCTGCTTCGAGGTCAGCGCGGTGCTTGTGGAACGCGATCACCGAGCCCGCCGACGATGTATTCGCATACTCGTCGAGGATCACCGGCGCCTCGTCGGCGTCGGGTACGCGACCGAGCACTCCTTTGGCGATCAGCTGGTTCATCTTCAAGTTGGCCTGGTGGAGCCAGAAGCGCCGAACATCGCTCGCTTCGGTGGCCAGGTCGGCGAGGTGGCCCGTGATGTGCCCGACCACGAGCGGACACACCTCTTTGAACACCGCTTGACCGTTCTGGCGAAAGACAAGCGCGTGCGGGTCGTGCTCCCCCTCCTCGGAGTCGTTGAGGAAGCCGAAGTCGTTGCGAATGTTGTTCGAGAACTGCGTTGCCAACCGCGACCCCACGACGTCCCAGCGCGGATGCGTCGCGGTAGCTGAAGCATCGTCGGTTCGTTCGAGCACCAGCGCCGTGCACGCGTCGCCGAAGATGAAGTGATGGTCGCGCAGCTCGAAGTTGTTGTGGCCTGAGGTGATCTCGGGATTCGCGACGACGACGCACGAGGCACTGCCGTTACGCAGGGCATCGACCGCGTTCTGAATCGAGAAGGTGGCCGACGAGCATGCGACGTTCATGTCGAACGCCCACCCTCGGGCGCCGAGCGCGTGCTGGATCTCGATCGCGACCGCCGGGTAGGCGCGCTGCAGGTTGGAGCATCCGACGATGACGGCGTCGACGTCTTTCGGTGTGCGTCCTGCTTGCGCGAGCGCTTCGTGGATTGCCGGGATCGCCATTTCGGCCTGAATACCCAACTCGTCTTCGCCGCGCAGCGGCAGCCGCGGCCGCATCCGCTCGGGGTCGAGCACGCCCGACTTCTCCATCACGAATCGTGAGGCGATCCCCGACGCCTTTTCGATGAACGCCTCGTCGGGATGTGCCCGGGCCGTCAGCTCACCCGCTTCGATCGCGGCGGCGTGCTCCTCGTTCCACGCGTCGACCGACAGCGTCAGCGAGGCGGCGAGCTCGGCGTTCGAGATCGATTCAGCAGGCGTGAACAAGCCGGTGCCGGTGATCGAGACCGGAGCTGCAGAGGTCATCGCCCGAACCTACGCCACCGATGCCGCATGCGTACAGATTCTGTTCGCCGGCCCGTGTGGGTGTGCGTGTCGCACGAGGTCACTCGCACGACAGGTCAGTCGGACAGGTGAGTACGAACGAGGGACCGGAGTCGGTCGATGCCATCACCTTTGGTCGCGCTCACCCACACCACGTCACCAGGGTCGAGCTGGCATCCGGCCGCGAGTTCCTTGCGGCGCGTCGCACGCTTGGATGACTTCACTTTGTCGAGCTTCGTCGCCACAACCGTGTGCGGCACGGCGTTGTAGCGCAGCCAGTCGAGCATCGACGCGTCGAGTTTGGTCGGGCCGATCGCCCCGTCGACGAGCACGAACACCATCAGCAGCTCTTCACGCTCGAGGAGGTACCGCTCAATCATCTCTGGCCAACCGCTCTTCACCGTCTTCGACGCCTTCGCGTAGCCGTAGCCCGGCAGGTCGACAACGGTGCCAATCGGTTCCTCGGGCAACCGATCGTGCTTGCCGCCTCGGTTGCCCTCATCGAGTCGGAAGAGGTTGATCAGCTGAGTTCGGCCCGGTGTGTTCGACACCCGCGCCAGTTGCTTGCGATTCGCGACCGCATTGATGAGCGACGATTTGCCCACGTTCGATCGACCGACGAACGCAACCTCGCAGGGCGACTCGGGGAGCGTCGAGGCACGTGACGCCGACTCGACGAACGTCAGCTGCAACGGGCTACTCATGGCGGCCTCGGAGTGAGCTGAAGCGAATCATCACGCTCATCTTCCACGATTTCGCGAGAAAAACCGCAAGATGCGGCCACCTTCGGGCTCTGGACTACTGATGCACATCACCCGCTGCCCACGAAGAGCTCCACATCGGTGGCACCCTGGTGAGCGGTTGACGTGCGACGACGGCGTTGTTTGGCGCAGTCATGCGCCCCGACGTCGCAACGAAATTCACGACACCTGGCGGGCTCGCCCTTCTACTCTGATCGAGCGCCCTCGTGTCCCACTCACCGGAGGACCTCACACATGAACCGCACTCAACTCATCCGTTCCACTGCCGCAATCGCGTCGATCGCGTTGCTCACCACCGGCTGTGGGCGCATCGTGGAGAAGGCCACCGAGAAGGCCGTGGAAGAAGTCGTCGAGCAAGCCGTCGAGGCTGACTCCGGCGGCGATGTCGAGATCGACTTCACCGACGACGGCATCTCGGTCGAGTCCGACGAAGGTGACTTCACCCTCACCGCCGACGAAGACGGTGTGCAGATCGAAGGCACCGACGCCGACGGCAACGACATCTCCATCGACGCCGACGAAGGCGGGATCAACGTCGACACCGAAGATGGCAGCGGATCGCTCGACATCGACGAAGACGGCAGCTTCACCGTGACCGACGAAGACGGCGAAGTGGTCACCGGCAACGTCGACGCCGACGGCAACACCGTCGACTTCACCGTCGAAGGTGAAGATGGCGAAGCGGTCTTCAGTACGTCGGAAGGAATCCCCGAGCAGTGGCCGAGCGACATCCCCGAACCCGGCGGCCTGTCCGAGGTGACGGGAACGTTCTTCAGCGAAGGCGACGACACCACCATCGTCACCAGCGGTACGACCTCCGAGAACGGACCCGACTTCTTCGAGAGCTATGTCGACAAGGTCCTCGATGCGGGCTTCGAAGAAGTGTCGCGCTTCACTCAGGGCGACGACGCCAGCGCCCAATTCACACGCGGCGACGAATCGCTCAGCATCACGGTGTCGTCGGTCAGTGACGGCGCCGAAGTCACCATTGCCCTCACCTGAGCCACCGTGTGCGGTGCTCAGCTGACGAGCGACGCGATCGCCCAGATTGCCGCGACCAGTCCGAGCGCCGCAAACGCGAGGCTGCGTCCGACGGGTGCACGTTCCAGGTGAGTGTCGTCGAGCTGGCGTTCCGGCGGACGGATCACCGCGAGCAGGTTTCCTGCGAACAGAGCTCCGCCAAAGGCGAGCACCAGGTACGCGAGGAGATCTTCGCCGAGAAACACGCCGGCAATCGTATGCGTGACCGACGCTGATCCGACCCGCGCCTCCTACTTCGGAGCGGCGAAGACCTGCGTCCAGTAGGGGTAGCCGCTGGAGGAGTAGGCGAGGCCCAACCCGATCTCGGTGACGTCGGGATTCAAGATGTTCCGGCGGTGTCCGGCGCTCTGCATCCAACCGACCATCACGCCCTCAGCCGTGCCGAAGCCTGACGCGGCGTTCTCGGCCCATGTACGCCACTGGTATCCGGTGCGATCGATGCGCTGGCCCGGGTTCGAGCCGTCTGAGCCGGTGTGCGTGAGTTGATTGCGCGCCGCCTGGTCACGTGAGTGAGCAGCGGCTGCGATGGTGAGCAGCGGGTTGTGGACCAGCGGCGCGAGCCCGCGGGCGGCGCGCTCGGCGTTGGTGCGGGCGAGGACGCTTTGGAGTTCGGTGCTCAGGCCCGACGCCGGCGGTGGCGGCGGTGCATCGGCGAACGACACGGTCGACGTCGCGTTGTTGAGACGACCAGCGCCCTGAAGCGGGCTCGACACCTTGTCGATGGCTTTGTCGATCGGCGTTGCCGCGACGAGGCCACCTGATGCCAAGACGATGGCAGCGGTGATGAGTGCAACGAGTCGTTTCACGAGGTTCCCTTCGGCAACGCTTGACACTCTCGTGAGGCCAAACCGTCATCTTATTGCAATCTAAACGTCAACTTGAGCCATCCTAGACGACTATCCGACATATTGCACGCGGAGTGATGAAATACCTACTTACAGCGTTGTTACTTAGAGCAGTCGGGCGACCGCTGTGCCAGCTGAAGCGGCGACGATCACGACCACGAACGGCGCACGTTTCCACAGCGCGACACCGGCAACGACGAGCCCGACGAGCCGGGCGTCGGCAACGAGTGCTCGACCTTCGCCGACGGTCGACACCAACGCGAGCGATGCCAACAGCGCGGCCGGGAGCAAGTCGACAAGCGACTGCAAACGCGTCGGGAGCGGGCGGCTGCCGAGCACGAGTGGACCGGCAGCCTTCATCGCGTAGGTCCCGAGCGCGAGGACGACGAGGACGATCGCCGCATCACTCACCGTGGACCGCCCCGATGGTGTCTTCCGGCGACGATCTCGGCACGAAACGGATCGCCAGAACGCCGAACATCGACGCCAGAATCGGCACACCTGCCGGCGCAAGTGGCACCAGTGCCACCGCGATCGCTCCGCCGACCACCGCCGTGACGAGCTGCTGCGCCTGGGCGAGCCGCGGCCACAGCAGCGCCAAAAACGCGGCTGGCCCCGCAACGTCGAGACCGAGATCGGTGATCAGGTCATCGGCCTCGCTGGCCACCACGAATCCGATGATCGTGGTGATGTTCCACACCGCGAACACGCCGAGCCCGCCCGCGAGATAGCCGTAGCGCCGGTGCGCAAGATCGGTGGGCTCGGTGCCCACCGCGGTCGCCTCGTCGATCATCAGCTGCGACAGCGCAGCTCGCTTCCAGATCGCACCGACGAGCGCGGGCGCCATGATCACGCCGAATGCCAACGACCGAACGTTGAGCAGCAGCCCGGCCAGCGCCGCGGCCGCCACGCCCCCTCCGTCACCGAGTACTTCGACCGCAGCGAACTGCGAACTCCCGCCGAAGACGAACACCGAAAAGCCGATGGCCTCGACGAGCGACAGCGACGCATCAGCCGCCGCGGCACCGAAAACGACGCCGAACGGTGCGACCGCCGCCGTGATCGATGCGGCCTTGCGACGCAGTCCACGGCGCACCTCGCGGTCGTCGAGTTCAGCCATCGCCCGAACGCTATGCATCGGCGAGGGAATACCGTTCATCGCGCGGCGGTTGTAGTGATGTCGGGCCGCTTTGTGCTCCGACCCGAGGTTGCGGTGCCGGAGAGCCCCGCGAGAGCAGGGCCCATGACCAACACGAACCACCGGCGCACACCCCGACACCTGGGCGCCATCGTCGGCGCGGCAGCGATCTTTGCTGCGGTCGGCTGCGGCGCGAGTGATGCATCCGAGCCCACCGAACCCACGATCCCCGCTGATCCCGCCTCGATCGTCGCCGCGGCGGCGACCGCGATGGGCGACACCACCAGCGTTCGCTTCGAGCTGCAGCGATCGGGCGCTCCGATCTACATCGACCAGTTCGACTCACTCGCGCTCAACAACGCGGTCGGACAGTTCACGGTGCCGCGCTCAGCGCAGGCCGTGCTCGAAATCAGCGTCGACGGTTCGCTCACCACCGAACTCGGCGCCATCGCACTCGACGACGAGATCTGGCTCTCGAACCCGGTCACGGGGAACTTCGAGACGTTGCCCGACGGTTACGACATCGACCCGTCGCTGTTCTTCGACCCGAAGAACGGTTGGCAACCGCTCATGGAGAACCTCACCGACGTCGAACTCGTTGGCACCGAAGAACGCGACGGCAACGATCGGTACCACATCACCGCCACCGCGCCCGCGGAGCAGGTCGAGGTGATCACGGCCCGCTTGGTGCGCGACCAGGACGTCGAGATCGACTTCTGGATCCAACCGGTGACCGGTCATGTCCGATCAGCAGAGTTCTCGACACCGTCCGACGACGGTGAGATCAACTGGACGCTCGAACTCAGCGAGTACGGCGAGACGTTCGAGATCAGTCCGCCGGAGGGTGTGGAGTCGTGAGCTCGCCAACCCCCGTCGTCGACACCACGAAGACGCGCCGTGCCGCGTCGCCGCGAGCGATCCTCTGGGCGGTCGGCTTCAGCGTGTTCGTCGCTGCCGACGACCTGACCGTGGTGTCGACGATGCTGCGCCCGATCATCGGCGACCTCGGCCTCGTGTTGCCCGACGGGCTCGACGACGCCGCCTGGATCGTCAACGCCTACCTCATCGCATTCATCGCCGTCATGCCGATCGCCGGACGGATCAGCGACGTCGTCGGCCGACGCCGCACGTTCATGGCGGCGTACGGCATCTTCATGATCGGCACGATCTGGATTCCGCTCGCCGACACGCTCGGCGAGCTCTTGATCGGCCGCGTCCTCAGCGCGATCGGCGGCGGGGCAATGGTTCCCGTGGCACTCGCCGTCGTCGGCGACGTGTACGCCGAAGACAAGCGCGCCCGAGCGCTCGGCACCCTCGGCGCAATCGAGACGCTCGGCTGGGTGTGGGGTCCGCTGTATGGCGCGATGCTCGTTCGCTTCTTCTCGTGGCGCTTGCAGTTCTGGCTCAACGTGCCCCTCGCCATCGTCGGCGCCGCAGCCGTGTGGTGGGCGTTGGCCGAACACGATCGACCCGACCGCGAGTTGCGCATCGACTGGTTCGGCGCAGGCTTGCTGACCACGGCACTCGTGTCGTTGAATGTCGCGCTGCTCGGTTCTGCCGAAGTTCAGAGCGTGCAGGGGCTCGACGAACTGACCGGCAACAACGGCACCGACCTGCGCTCGCTCTACCTCCTCGCGCTCGTCGCCGTCATCGCGTTCGTCATCCAACAACGCATGCGCCGACGTGCCGGCCGCGACCCGTTGATCGACGGACGGCTGTTCCGCGGGCGCAACGTACGCGTCGCGCTGATCGTCAACTTCGTCGTCGGCGCTGGTCTTGCGATCGCCATGGTCGACGTGCCGCTGTTCATCAATGCCGTCGAGGTCGACCTCGAACGATCCGCCGTGATCGCCGGATGGATCCTGTCGGCCATGACCGCTGCAATGGCGCTCATGTCGTACGTCGGTGGGCGCGTCACCGAACGCACCTGGTACGGACCGCCGATCCTGCTCGGGCTCGTCGCAGCAACGGCCGCATATGCGCTCATGGGATTCACCTGGGGCGGCTCGACGCCGTACCCGTTACTCGCAGCACAGCTCGCACTGCTGGGTGCAGGGATCGGTTTGACCATCGCACCGACCACATCGGCGGTGGTCGATCACGCGGTGCCCGACGCCCGCGGCTCGGCGGCCGGCGTGGTGATGGTCGTGCGCATGATCGGCCTCAGTGTCGGGCTCTCCGCCCTGACTGCGTGGGGCCTCGCACGATTCAACGACCTACGCGGCGACCTCGAACTCCCGCCGCTCACCGACCCCGACTTCCCCGCCGCACTGGCGGAGGCGACCGAACGTCTGACGGCCCAATCGATCGCCGACACCTTCCTGGCAAGCGGTGTCGCGCTCGCCGCGGCGCTCGCCGTGTGTATTGCCCTGCTGCGTCGTCACGCACCTTCAACCCCCGAAACAGAGGACCCCATGAACACATCAGATGACTCGCCCGACGAGGACGTGACCGAGGCGGAAGTGCTCGAACCGGTTCCAGCCTCCGGCTCGTGGGCGCAGCGCAATCTCACGGCGCTCCTCGCAGCGTTCGGTGTGCTGCTGGTCGGCTCGATCGTCCTGTCGCTGTTCCTCCTGAACCGGCTCAATCAGACCGAGAACGAGCTCAGCGAGACCCGCACCGACCTCGCCCGAGTCGAAGCTGGCGCGGCCCTGTTCGCGTCGCAGGTCAACGGCTTCGTCGAGGTCATCGACGACCTCGGCCCCTCGATCGACTCCGGGCTCGACGAGGCGGTGACCGGACTCGAGGACTTCGGCACGTCGAAGATCGAGTTCACGGTGAACATCGACGAGACGATCTCCATCTCCGAGGACTTCGAACTGAAGCGCACGGTGTCCGTCCCGATCAAGACGTCGATCCCGATCGACGAGACGATCGACACGACCGTCACCGTCGCAGGCCCGTTCGGCATCGACATTCCGGTCGACATCTCGGTGCCGGTCGATCTCGAGGTCCCGATCGATCTCACGGTCGACATCCCGATCGACGAGACGCTGCCGATCGACGTCGACGTCCCCGTGAAGCTCGACGTGCCGATCTCGATCGATGTCGAAGGTACCGAGCTCCAGACGCTGACCGACTCACTGGTTGCGGGGCTCACCGCGTTTCAGGAGAGCCTCGGCGGCCTCACCGGCAACTGATGACGCCTGGCGCCAGTCGATAGGTTCGACCGGGTGAACAAGCCGGCGAGCAACGAGGTGGGCAACGACGTCGTTGCGACCGCGCGAGAAGTGTGGCGACCCGCGCTGACATTCAAGGTCCGCCGGCGCGGGCTCTCAGACAAGCGCCAACGCGAGTTCGACGAGTGGATCCAGAAGTGGAGCATTGCGCTGGAGGGCCCGGTGCTCGACTGGGCCGACGTGTTCGGTCCCGACCGCGATCCGGGCCGCGGCGTGGTACTCGACATCGGATTCGGCCATGGCGAGTCGACGATCCAGATGGCCCGCGCGCAGCCGCACCTCGACGTGATCGGCGTCGAGGTCCACGACCCCGGCGTGGTGACCGTGCTCGACGCGATCGAGAACGACCCGTTGCCGCACGTGCGGGTGATGCACGGCGACTTGGTCGAGTTTCTCAAGCGGATCGGACCGGAGTCGCTCGCCGTCGTGCGGATCTACTTTCCCGACCCGTGGAAGAAGACGCGCCAACATCACCGGCGCCTCGTTCGCGACGACATCGTCGCGGCACTCGTCGACCGCATGCAGATCGGCGGCGAACTCCACTTGGCCACCGACATTGCCGACTACGCCACATTGATGCAACGGGTGTGCGATGACGAACCTCGGCTCACCGGCGGCGTGATCGAGCGGCCCGACGAACGTCCGCTCACCCGGTTCGAACACCGCGGCCTCGACGAAGGCCGCCCGCCGGTCGACCTCCGCTACGTGCGCACCAGCTGACCATCAGCGACAGGCGTCACCGCGCGCTCTGGCGACCCCGCCCATACGCCACATGACGTTCTGGTCCACATCGGCGTCGGAAACCGACGCATTCGTGGACCAGAGCGGGCCTGGAGGTCGAAGCGGCGGGGCGTCGATGCGGCGGGAGCGTCGCCGAAGCCGGTTGGTCTATTCGGGGAAGGGCGGGAGCTCGAGTCCGAAGAGCCAGCTGTTCACCACGTCGAGGGCATCCGCGCCCGCGATCTCTTCGACGATTGCTTGGAACTCCTCGGTGCTCGCCCGTTCACCGGCATTGCGTTCGTAGTAGACGGCCATGATCTCCTGGAACGCGTCGTCGCCGACGTCAACGCGCAACGCGTGCAAGGTCATGCCGCCGCGGAAGTAGACCGATAGGCCGAACAACTCATCGATCGGCACCTCGGCCGGGCCGATGGAGAAACCGCTCCGCAACGCCGAGTACATCCCCTGCGGCTCGATCTGGCTGTTCAGCCCGCGGTCTTCGAAGTACATGTACGCCAGGTACGTGGCAAACCCTTCGAGCAGCCAGATGTCTTGCCACTGCGCGACCGTGACCGAGTTACCGGCCCACTGATGCATGATCTCGTGAGCGATCGTGTACGGATCGGTCGCATCGAGCCCGTGGACCGAGATCGTTTGGTTCTCGAGGGCGAACCCCGTGGAGAATGGCAGCACGATCGAGCCGTATTCGGCGAACGGGTAGTCGGCGCCGAACAGTTCCTCGTAGAAGTCGATGACGTCGGCGGTCAGTTCGAAGTCGTCCTCGAGATCGTCGGCGAATGCCGGGGGAAAGTAGTTACGAATGCGCAACCCGTCGTCGGTGGTCGACTCACGAAGCTCGAAATCGCCGACGTAGATGGCGGCGAGGTACGTCGTCATCTGGTCGCTCATGTTCCAGGTGGTCGTCGTCGTGCCGTCGCCGTTGTCGACCAGGTCCTCCCGCACACCGTTCGCGACCGCGGTGAGGTCGGAGTCGGCCGTGATGACGAACGTGAACGTCGCCTTGTCGGACGGGTGATTGTTGCTCGGGAACCACGACTTGGCGCCCGACGGCTCCGACGCGACGTACACGGTGCCTTCACGGTTCTGCCACCCGACGCTGTCGAGCGGAACCCCAGGATCGGCGATCGGCTCGGGCGTGCCTTCGTAGTCGACCTCGACCTCGAACGCCGACTCGCTGGCGATCGGTTCAGCCGGGGTGATGATCAGTTCGTCGGCCTCGCGATCGAACGTCGCCGGTTGCCCGTCGACGCCGACGCTGGTGACTTCGAGGCCATGCAAGTCGAGGTGGAACGTCGACAATTCCTCGCTGGCTGTCGCCGAGATCGTCGCGGTGGCGTCGAGTTCGTTCCCGTCCACGTCGACGTCGAGGTTCAGCGAATAGTCATCGACGAAATACCCGCCGTTCCCCATCGACGGATAGAACGAATCGCCCACGCCGTCGCGCCCGCCGACTGCAGGAACATCGCCATCAGAGATGGTTGTCGACGGCTCGCCGACTGAATCGACCGGCTCACCGTCGGTTACAACCGGTTCGGAGCCATCAGTCGAGGTTGTCTCGGTCGAAACAGGTTCCACCACCGTCACGTCGGGGTCGCTCGAACACGCGGCCGCGATCACGAGCAGAAAGGCAACCGAGGTACGACGCATTCGATCACGCTAATGACGCCTCGACCGCGATACCGATCAGGGAAGTCCACGCGAATAGGGCAGACTGGACGGGTGAACGTGCTGGAAGAACTGATCCAACAACGAGGCGTCCTGCTGATCGACGGCGCCATGGGCACCGAGTTGTTCGCTCGCGGCCTCGAATCTGGCGGCGCTCCCGAGCTGTGGAACGTCGAGCATCCCGACCGCGTCACGGCGGTGCACGCCGACTACGTCAACGCCGGTTCCGACATCATCCTCAGCAACTCGTTCGGCGGCACCGGATTCCGCCTCAAGCTGCACCAGCTCGACAAGCGCGTCGTCGAGTTGAACAAGGCTGCAGCTGCGGTCGCGCAAGAAGCCGCACACGCAGCCGACCGCAAGGTCATCGTCGCCGGGTCGATGGGCCCCACCGGCGAACTCCTGGTGCCGATGGGCGAAATGACCCCCGAAACGTGCGCTGCGGCGTTCGCCGAGCAGGCCGAAGGTCTCGCTGCCGGCGGTGCCGACGTGTTGTGGATCGAAACCATGAGCCACCTCGACGAAGTCGAAGGTGCTGTGCTCGGCGCACGGCGAGTCAGCGACCTGCCCATCTGTGCGACGCTCAGTTACGACACCGCAGGCCGCACGATGATGGGAGTCACCGGAGCCGAGGCCGTCACGCGCCTCTCCGAACTCGGCGTCGACGCGATCGGCGCCAACTGCGGCAACAACCTCGCCGACACCGAAGCCGCGCTCGCCGAGATGCGCGCCACCAACCCCGACGTTGTCTTGATCAGCAAGGCCAACGCCGGCATGCCCGAATGGAAGGGCGCCGACCTGCACTACAGCGGCTCGCCCGAGATCATGGCAGCGCACACGATCCGCCAACGCGACGCGGGCATGCAGATCATCGGTGCCTGCTGTGGCAGCTCACCAGCTCACTTGGCGATGATGCGCCAGGTGCTCGACGGTGACATCGAGGTGCCCGAGGTCGTGCTCGAAGCAGCCACCAAGCGCTCCGTCGCGAAGCCTCGCACCCGCACCGGCCGCCGCGGTGGCGGTCCGGCCGGCGCGTCGTTCTAAGCGCCCTCCTCGTCGGCGATCGCCTTCGATTCGCGCATCGCGCCCGCAAAGATCCCCTTCGCCATCAGCGACGACTCGGCGCGCCGCCGCTCGCGGTACACCTCGGCACGGATCCCGTGCACGACCGCATCGTCAGGCGCGGCCCAGCCAGCAAGATCGACAAGGTGGGATGCAAGCCGGAAGTCACCGCTCGCGGCGAGCGCCGCAGCCCGATTCGCGACGTTGGCGGCGCCACCAGCGAGTGATGCGAGCTCGGTCGCGAGTGCGGCATCAGGCGACGGCTTGAGGCGGCTCGGTGCGCCGTCCCACCAGCCACCGAACTGTCGCCACACGTTGCGGATGACAAACTCGGGTTCGTCGTAGAGCGGCTGCAGGTAGGGCTTCGCAAGCAGATCCGGATCGACGGTGACGGAGTGGATGATCGTGTCGAGCACCTCACCGGCGTTCATCATCTCGACGACCTCCGCAACCAGGGTCTCGAGGGCGCCGGCGATGTCGGTAAGCACCATCTCGATCCGATCCGCGCCTCCGATCGGCAGACCATGCGCCGGAAGCAAGACCTCGGGACGCCGCGACGCCATGTCGCGCAGTGCCGCGGCCCACTCGATCGGGAACCGCTGCACCTTCTGCGGGTTCCCAGCGTTGGGGAAGTTCCAGATGACGAAGTCGCCGACGAACATCCACTTCTCGTCGGGCATCCATCCCCACAGGTGGTCGTCGGTTTCGCCACGCGCGTGATGGAGTTCGAGCGTCTTGTCGCCGAGCGTGAGCACCTCACCAGCACCCACCACATGGTTGGGTTCGAGCGTCTCGGGAGGAATGAAGTTCGGCGCCGCGTCGCCTCCGTCGCCCATCGCGAAATCCGCGCGCACTCCGCCGAACTGACGGGCATTGATCAAGACATTCCAGTCGTTGGTGTCGCGGTAGCGCTCGAATCGACGACTGACGTTCTCATGACCGACGACGGTCATGTCTCCGAACGCGGCGTGGAACGCGCACGAACCGCCAACGTGATCCGCGTGACCGTGTGTGTAGATCAGATGGCGCACCGGGTCGCTGCTCCAGCCCGCGATCGCCGAGGTGACCGCCTCACCCGTGTTTGCGTGCGACGCATCGAACGCCACCAGTCCGTCGCCGGTGTCGACCACAACGCTGTGGCTGAACGATTCGACGACCGCGAGACCGTCGGCGACCTCGCTCAACTCGTTGGTCATCCGGTTGAACGGCTTGTCGACATCGCCGGACGCAATGATCGAAGCGGAAAGTCCAAGCAGGTCGTCCATGTTGGGAACGTAGCGGCCGACGCGACGCGGGTACACAGCGGGCACGACATCGCACGAGCAGCTAGGTTGGCCCGGTGGGGCTTGGCGGCGGGCACGATTGGTTCAAGGGCGGCGGTGGTCTCGTGACCGCGCTGATCGTCGCTTCCGCGTGTGGGGTCACCCCGCCAGTCTCGAGCGAAGAGCGAATGGCGATCACCACAACAACGAGCACGACGACCACATCGACGACCACCACCACATCGACGACCACCACGACCACGGCGCCGACCACAACGGTGCCCGAACCTCCGAGCGCCGAGGAGTTGTTCGGCTCGGAGGATGTGCTGGCCACCGTCGTCGCCGACGCGGCAGCGCCGTCGGTCAACTGCGCGCCATTCGAATCCGACGCTGAGTTCGTCGACACCACGATCGACTGGAGCGCTGTCGAGCGCCTCACCGTTGACCAACGAATCCGGCGAGAGTCAACGAGCTCGCCCGACACCATCGGCTACGGCGTGACTCCGGTCATCATCGACGTCGGCGACACCACTGACGACTCAACCGCGTTCACCTGGACCAACCAGACGACGAACCTCGATCAGCTCGAACTCGGACCAGCCACAGCGGACAGAATCGGCGAGCTGCTCGACGGTATTGACCTCGCACCTTTTCAATATCGGGTCAGCCCGGCGATCGGGTTCCTCGGACTCGACAATGCGCCCGAGGTCAAGGAAAGCTTCGATGCGCTTCTCGTGCGGATCGCGGAGCTGACGAACCAAGGCGCCGATGAGTTGGCCAGCACCCTGGACTTCTTCGACGAAGCGGGGGTCGAAGCGCTGCTGACAGCAGATGTGCAACTGTTCCACTTCTTCGACGACTACTTCTTGACGACCACACCCGACGTGTTTGCCGACATCTTGCCGAACATCTTTGGCGGCGAGATGTTCCCGGCCACCAGCACGCTGGGTGTGGTGAGCCTGGAGGACGCCGACGGTTGCGTACTGCTCGAATACCGTGTTCGGCCAGACCCGGATGAGTTCGCGAGAATTCTCGACGAGACACTCGCTGCCGAGTTCGGCACGGAACAGGGCTCCGACGGCGAGCTCGATCAGTTCATCATCGAGAACGTGGTGCAGGCTCAGTTCGATCCCGGCACGGGTCAGATCGTCCGCGTGGCCGGCCGCTTTGCGTTCGAGGTCCTCACCGAGCGCCGCGTCGACATCACGTTGCTCACTCTGGTGCTTGCCGAATAGTCCAGGGCTGCCCCACTCCATCTGAGTTCTGTCGTCCACATCCGGTAGTACTGAGGGATGGCCGAAAGCGAACGTGCACCCCGGATCGATCACGTCGACTTCCTCGACCTGCTGCATCTCGAACCTCACGGCCCCGACACCTACGTCGGCATCGTGGCCCGCTACCCGTGGGGACCACGTCTCTTCGGTGGCCAGGTCGTTGCGCAGGCGCTGCGTGCCGCCATCCACACCGTCGACCCGCTGAAGGTGGCCCATTCGCTGCACTCGTACTTCATCCGACCCGGCTCGCCCGACGAGCCCGTCCGCTTCGAGGTGGAGAGGCTCCGCGACGGACGCTCCTTTTCGACGCGCCAGGTCGTGGCACGCCAATCGGCAGGCGCGATCTTGAACCTGTCGGTCTCGTTCCAGGTCGATGAGGACGAAGCCGATGTCCAACTCGCCACGCTGCCCGACGAGCTGCTGCGGCCCGATGACCCGTCGCTCGTCGACTACTCGTGGGGGCACTTGATCGATCGCAAGGCAGTCGACGTGGCAGCCGACCGACTCGGCTACTGGATCCGGCTCGACGCCGACATCGGCGATGATCCTGTTGCACACATGTGTGGTCTGGCATTCATGTCCGACGCTGCGCCGTCACGGCCCGGTCGATCGCCGCACCCCGACTTCACCGGACTCCCGCCCGATCGCCAGAAGTTCATCGGCGCGAGTCTCGACCATTCGCTCTGGTTCCACCGGGCCACGAACGTCAACGAGTGGCACTGGTTCGACATGCACTCCCACGGCCTCAACGGTGGTCGCGGTCTCGTGAGCGGTGAGGTCGTCACCGAGTCGGGCGTGCACGGCGCGTCGCTGACGCAAGAGGTGCTGCTGCGTCGAAAGCGCGAATCGTGACCGAACCGATTCGCTGCGACTGGCCGACCGACGATCCGTTGTACGTCAACTATCACGACGCCGAGTGGGGCCGGCCCACCACCGATTCAACGCGCCTGTTCGAGAAGATCTGCCTCGAAGGTTTCCAATCGGGACTCAGCTGGATCACAATCTTGCGCAAGCGCAAGAACTTCAGAGCCGCCTTCGCGAACTTCGACGTCGAGCGAGTCGCGAAGTTCGGCGACCGTGACATCGAGCGCCTGCTGGGCGACGCCGGGATCATCCGCCACCGCGGCAAGATCGAAGCAACGATCAACAACGCGCAACGAGCGATCGAACTGATCGACGCCGAAGGACCACTCGTCGACTGGGTGTGGACCTGGGCACTCACCACGCCCGACCGCACCGACGACGGCGGCATCCCGGCGAGCACCGCCCGATCGACGGCACTGTCCAAAGAGCTCAAGCGGCGCGGCTGGAAGTTCGTCGGCCCGACCACGGCGTACGCGTTCATGCAGTCCGAAGGTCTCACCAACGACCACGACGACGCCTGCTTCGTGCACGGCGACTGCGAAGCCGAGCGCACCGCGTTCCTCGCCGGCCGCGAACTCCGCTGAGTCCGCTCCGAAAGACCGTCCGCACACCCGTTCTCTGTGCGTTTGGCTACCTCTGAGGTAGCCAAACGCACAGAGAAGGGATCGAATTGGGTGGGCATCGGGGCTGGGGGCGGCGGTTGTCACACCGGGCCGTCGCATGGGAATCGGCGCGGCACGAACCGTTACGGTCGAAGCATGGGGAACGAAACCGCGCCGAAGCACGTCGACGTCTTGATCGTCGGAGCAGGACTGTCTGGGATCGGCATGGCCTGCCATCTCACCCGCGAATGCCCGACCAAGTCGTACGCGATCGTCGAGGCGCGTGACGCCATGGGCGGCACCTGGGACCTGTTCAAATACCCCGGAATCCGCACCGACAGCGACATGTACACCTTCGGCTACGACTTCAAGCCTTGGAAGAGCAACATCGCCATTGTCGAGGCCAGCCTCATCAAGACCTACATCCAGGAGGCCGCGGACGAGTACGACGTCACCCGCCACATCACGTTTGGCAAGCGCGTCGTCGATGCCTCGTGGGATTCCGACGCGTCGGTGTGGACCGTCGAGATACGCGACGTCATCGATGGCGAACCGACCGGTGCCGCGTCGTCGATGACCTGCGGATGGCTCCAGATGTGCAGCGGCTACTACTCGTACAACGAGCCGCACCGCCCTGATTTTCCCGGCGAAGCATCGTTCGGCGGAGAGATCGTGCACCCGCAATTCTGGCCGGACCATCTCCAGACGCATGAGCAGCTCGATGGCAAGAAGATCGTGGTCATCGGTTCCGGCGCCACCGCAGTCACGCTCATTCCAGCAATCGCCGAGAAGGGCGCCCACGTCACGATGCTGCAGCGCACGCCGTCGTGGATTGCTCCGCTGCCGCAGAAGAACCCGGTCGTCATCGGCCTCCGCAAGCTGCTGCCGGAGAAGGTGGCGTATCAGGCGATCCGCAAGATCAACTCGTTCCGCACCGAGCTGATCTACAAGCAGTCGCGCAAGAACCCCGACAAGGTGAAGAAGCTTCTGAACAGGGAGGTCACCAAGGCGCTCGACGGGCAATTCCCGATGGATCCGCACTTCACCCCGAGTTACAACCCGTGGGACCAGCGCCTGTGCCTGGCGCCTGACGGCGACATCTTCACCGCGATCAAAGAAGGCCGCGCCAACGTCGTCACCGAACACATCGACACGTTCGATGAAACCGGCATCTTGCTGAAGAACGGTGACCACCTGGACGCCGACGTGATCGTCACGGCAACCGGCCTCCAGATGCTGGCCCTCGGCGGCGTCACGCCGGTCGTCGACGGCAACCCGATCGACCTCGCCGAAACGTTCACGTACAAGGGCTTCATGTACTCGGGCATCCCGAACCTCGGTACGACGTTCGGCTACATCAACGCATCGTGGACGCTGCGCGCCGATCTGATCGCTCGCTACATCTGCCGGATCCTGCAGCAGATGGACGCCCACGACGCGACCCGAGCGATGCCGATCGCCGATCCCGACATGCCGAAACGGCCGTACGTCGACGACTTCCCGGCCGGCTACATGCAGCGCAGCATCCACACGTTCCCGAAGCAGTCAGATCGCGATCCGTGGACGGCATCGCAGAGCTACAGCCACGACAAGAAAACGCTGCTCGGACCCGACGCCGAGATCGACGACGGCGTGATGGAGTTCTCGTCTCCGGTCCGCGAACCGGTCGACGCCTGAGGTCGCGGGTTCGGGCCCGCGTCGTGATTTTCTGGGAACTGCAGAGCTCACGAGAACGTCCAATCTTCATGACCACACGAACTCGGTATCTCGCAGTGTGCGCCACTGCCGCCATCTCTCTCGCCATGTCCGCGTGCGGATCCGACGAAGGAGTCGGCGAATCCAACTCGGTTCCCGCTGACGACAGCTTGCCGCCGGTCACCTCCGGCACCGACGCAGACGCTGACACGGACGGGGATACCGACACGGACGTCGATGCCGGAACGGACGCCGACCTGGCCGTGATCGGCACGGGCAACCTGGGCGACGAGGTCGTCGACCCGAAGCCATACGCGATCGACGACATCGCCATCCTGGAGTCGTTCCCCGAACAATTGGCAGTCACGTTCACCGCGGGAGATCCAAACTGCACCGCCGTTGACGCGACCGCTCGTGCGAGCGCTGACAGCGACGTTCAAGTCTCCATCGAGGTCGGGATCACCGCGGATGCGCTGACTCGGTCTTGCGTTGCCGGAAACGACTTCGAGCAAACGGTGATCATCGCACTCGACGAAGGTCTCGACGGACGCGACGTCGTCCCCGTCCAACCCTGATCTGACTCGTGCTTCAGTAGCCGCGGGTTCGATCGACGATGGCGTCGGTCGGGAGTTCGCCGATTTCGAGGAAGCGGCGCACGTTCTCGGCCGCGATCACCGCAGCTGTGTCGGTCGACGTGGGCCCCGAGATGTGCGGGAGCACGGTCACCGACTCGTGCGTCCAAAAGGCGTGCTCGCGCGGGAGCGGTTCGACATCGAACACGTCGAGCACCGCATGGTCGAGGTGCCCTGCGTCGAGCGCAGCGAGCAATGCGTCATCATCGATCGTCGGGCCACGACCGAAGTTGATAATCGACCCACCAGCCGGCATGGCGGCGAACGCCGCATCGCCCAACAACCCGACGGTGGCTGGCGTGTCGGGAAGCAGGTTCACCACGATGTCGGACCGGTTGAGCAAATCTTCGAGCCCGTCGTCGCCGTCGAAGCAGGCAACGCCATCGATCGACTTCGATGAGCGCGACCATCCGGCGACGTCGAATCCTTGCTCCGCAAGTGTTGTTGCCGCCCGTGCACCCAGGCTTCCGAGCCCGACGATGCCGACGCGCCGTTGCGCCGCCTTCACCATCGGGTGCATGCGCCACGTCCGTTCGCGTTGCTGGCGTGCGTAGCGAGGCATTTCGCGGTGGAGGTACAGCGTCCACGCGAGCACTGCCTCGGCCATCGTCGCGCCGAGCTGTGGATCGATCATGCGGGCGACCGCGATGCCGTCGGGTACGACGGGCAGGATCTTCTCGACGCCTGCCCACGTGCTCTGGATCAGCGCAAGGTTCGGCATCGAGGCCAACTGCTCGGCGCTCGGGCCGTCGACGATCGCGACGGTGACCTCGCTCAAGCGTTCGGCTTCGATGTCGCCATGGACGACAACGTCGGCCTCGGGGAGAGCGGACCGCAGGTGCTCGATCAGTTCGACGTGAGGCGGCCAGTCAGTGCGGCGAATGTAGGGCACCATGGGCTTCATCCGTCCAGCATGCCCCATCGCTGAGGCAGCCACCCCCGAGGGTGGGTTAGGTTCCGTGGATGATCGGCGTCGAGACCTGTGACCGTTGTGGCTTCGTCCGCAGTGAGTGGAACGAGCAAGACGCCACCCGCACCTTGCAGCACGCCGATCGGCTACTGCGCGGGTGGAGTGCCGACGCACCGCCGACGCTCGAGGCCAAACTCGAAGCTCGGCGCATCGACGACCTGAAGGCAATCGAAGCGTCACCCGACATCTACGACGACGTTCACTGGCTGTGGCACGGACTCGTGTCGATCGCCGACGTCCGTCGCGCTGCCGGTGACTCCGTACAGCGCCAAGCCGGCGCCGTTGCCCAACTCAATTCGTCTGACGGCGGCGTGCCCAAGACCGCCGTCGAGTCGGCCGATGTCGGCGTCCGCGGCGTGTCAGGCGATCGGCAGGGATCGCGCGTACATCACGGACGACCGTGGCAAGCCTTGTGCTTGTGGAGCTCCGACGTGATCGGGGCGTTCGCAGCTGACGGGCACCCGATTGCGCCCGGGTCCGTCGGAGAGAACATCACGATCTCGGGGATCGACTGGTCGAGTCTGCGCGGTGGCACCATCATCGACATCGGCTCCGTGCGCTGCCAGCTGAGCGCGCCAGCCGAACCGTGCCAGAAGAACGCCCAGTGGTTCACCGACGGCGATATCAGCTTGATCGACCCGTCGATCCACCCCGAGACGAGCCGCTGGTACGCCTCGGTCATCACGCCCGGTTCGGTTCAGCCGGGCGACGCGGTCGTCGTCAGTCCGATCTGACCCAGTTGTACGCGCGCTCGACCCGCGCGACGCGCAGCTCATACGCCTCGTACCAACGCTCGCGACCTTCGTCGCGCGTCGCGGCGTGCTCGGCGTGCGCCTTCCACGCGGCGATCGCCGCTTCCGACTCCCAATACGACACGGTGATCCCGAGCTCATCGTCGCGGGCTGACTCGATACCGAGGTACCCCGGCTGCTCGACCGCGAGCGCGTTCATGCGGGCGGCAGCTTCGGCGTAGCCCGCGCTGTCGGAGGTCGTCGTACTCGTGAAGATCACGGCGTAGTAGGGCGGCTCAGGGGTCGTTGCGAGTTCGGCCACGGTCCAAGCCTGTCAGAACCATTGCGGCGGCTGGCGCCGGGTTTCACATCGCACATCTGCGACGTTCCTTCGACTGAAGATCCGTTGTCGGTACTGAGTTACGTTCAGGAGATGAGCTTTCGCCGAATCGCGCAACTTCTCGTGATGG
>CALICC010000035.1 GCA_938049325.1 uncultured Ilumatobacter sp.
CGCAGTCGAGGAGCGTTGACTTCATCTCGATACTGGGTGGTCGACCGCCAGCTGAGTGAGCGAGAGGTTGACGACCTCGTTGCTCTGCTCAAACGTCCGGGCTGGCGCGTCCTCACAGAATTGTCGATCGATCCACCTTGGGATAGCTCACGAGATTTCGTGTACCGGATCGACGAAGCAAGCGGAATGACGAGACTGCAGGTTGCGCTTCCATGCCTCGCTCCCTGATCGACGCGGGTCGCAAACGGCTGGTCGCCACCGACTGCGGCCCTAGCCTGGGCGCGTAGGGTGGCTTGAGCGAGCGCTACCAGCGCCGAGGTTCCGAGCCTGTCTCGCCGAAGACCGACGGCCCGTTGACCATCTGCTGGGTCGGTCAGAGCCATACGCTGGGGTTTTGTTGGAGCCGGGTGCGAGGATCGAACTCGCCACCTCATGATTACAAGTCAAGCGCTCTACCAACTGAGCTAACCCGGCGCGAGGCCAGAGGCTATCGGCGAGGTATCGGCTCAACCGTCAAGGAATGAGCGGAATGTCGTCAGACCACGACTTGAATCGGAACCGAACCACGATTCGATATTTCAGGCTGGTGGGAGCCCACTGGTCGGGATACCGAGACTTCGTCGAGTCGAAGCCGACGGTACAGGCAATGACGGACAGCGATTCCTCACCCGTGATCCGTCGAGTGGCAGCGAGGATTTGAGCGTCGCTGTCTGACGTCAGCTCCCGACCCGCGTACTCATAGACGTACGTGCGCTGATCGGTCGTCGACATGTAGGCGAGCGCGCCCGGCCCGATCTGATCCGAGTAGTAGAGCGGCCCACCTGCATCGGTTCGGTGACCGAACGTTGCGATGTTGTACCGGCCATTGCCGACATACGCGGTACCAGCCCAGTGCCAAATCCGACCGCTGTTGACAACCGCCGTCGACGACGCCCCTGAGACCGTGCTGCGGCCCGACTGCATTCGAAGAATCGACGGAATCCGCATGAAGTACGGTGGCGCGACCCCCGGCGGCGGCGGGTCGACCGGAATCGGCGCACTGGCACCACGCCGACTTCCCTTGTAGTAGCCGACCAGGTCGGCAATCAGGTCGCCGCCGCTCTGCGAGTAGCACTCGAGCCCGGCGGTGCTGACGTTGCTCACGACGTGGTTGGCGATGTTCTGACCCGGCGCACTGACGTTCAAGCTCGACACGGTCGGCGTGCCGACACGCGTGCGCGCTGCGTTGACGCTGAAGAAGCCAGGACCCATGGTGCGTGCGGCAGTGAGGTTGATCACCGCAGACCCTGCTTCAGCCGCGTACTGCGACGGCAGGCTGAACTCGCGCGTCCACCGCGGCCACAGCCGCTTCTTGCCACCGTGACCGCGTCGCGTGTCCATCAGACGCGTCGGGTTCACCGGCACGAACAAGCCTGTCGACGAGGTCGACGCGCTCGGTCCGGTGATGAATCCGGTCGCGTCGACCAGCACGTGGCAGCCGTTCTTGATGAAGATGTTGAAACCGACGCGACCATTGCTGTCACGACCGATCTTGACCATCGCACCGATCGCTCGATTCTGCCCACGCACGACGTTGAGCGAGGAGGTCTCGGGAAGCGTGTCGCCGAACGCATAGGTCGTGAGGTAGCCGCTGTTCGTCACCTGGGCGGCAGTGATGTTGACCGAGACCGCCTCGGCATCGGCGTCGAGCACGCCCGCTCCGACCAGTCCGGTCAGGTCGACACGAACCGTCGAATCACGGCCCGGCTTGCCACCCGAATTTCGCGTGTCGAGCACACGTCGGCCCGGCGAGATCTCGCGGAACCGACCGGCCTTCTCGCGTCCGGTCGGGCTCGGCACATAGACACCGGCCAAGTCGAGGATGACGTCGGATGCGCCGTCGGCGAGCACGTCGACACTGCCGTTCCCGAGACGCGTCGTCACCAAGTTCGGTTCGATCGCATTCAGGTACGTCATGTTCAGACTCGACGTTCCAGGCCAGGCATTACCTGTCGGGAACGCCGACAAGAAGTTGTTGCCGAACGTGCGGTTGATGCCAACGAGCGTGAACACCGCGGCCGTCGCGTCGGCGGGCACCGTGACGCCATTGATCGTGCGGCCGGCGATCTTGACCCGCGTGATCGCACCCGCACGCGTGAACCCGAAACTCCTGCCGGGCCGCGTGTCACACAAGCGCAGCGGGGGCAGCGCCTGGTACCGAGTGAGCTGCGTGGAGGCAGCCTCAGCACTCGTCGTCAGCGCGACCGCACTCGTCGTGGCAGCCGCTGCTGCGGCGCCGGAAATGAAGGTGCGACGGCCTACGGGATTGGCCGACTCTGCCAACGCTTCACTCATTCTCGTGTCCTCATTCGTCCAGGGCCCGTGTGCATCGTGTACAACCGATTGAAAGGCTAGGTGACAGAAGCGCGGGTCTGCGTCACCTGGTACGTAGAAAGTGCCGCTGCGGCGGAAACATTCAAGGAACTCACGCCGCCCAGCATGGGAATCGACACGATCGCGTCGCAGCGGTCCCGCACCAGGCGTGACAGGCCCTCACCCTCGGCACCCAACACCAGACAGATCGGCTCGCGTGCCAGCTCGCCCAGTTCGAACAGGTCACGATCGGCACTGTCGTCGAGCCCGACGATCCAGATGCCGTGTTCCTTCATCTGCTTCAACGCAGTCGGCAGACCCGGCACGAGGGCGATCGCGACGAACTCGACGGCACCGGCGGCGGCCTTCGCGACGGTCGGCGTGACGTGCACGGCACGGTGCCGAGGGAGGAGCACGCCGGTCACGCCCGCTCCGTCACAGTTGCGAATGATCGCCCCGAGGTTGCCGGGGTCGGTAACTCCGTCGACAGCGACCAGGAACGGAGGTGTCCGACCGTCGCCGCGCAGCAGGTCGCCCAAGTCGGCTTCGGGCAGTTCTGCCGCGTACGCCAACACGCCTTGCGGTGCCTCACTTCGCGCTTCGCGCTCGATCTTGTTCTTGGCGATGTAGACGATCGGCACGCGTTGCGCCTGCGCGATCGTCGCGATGTCGTCGACGCCGGGATCACCTTCGAGCTCCGCACTGATCCAGATCTCATGGACTTTGCGCCGCCCCGCGATCAGCATCTCGCGCACGGCCTGACGTCCTTCGACCTGGCGTCCACCGAGCCCTTTGGGACCGCCAGCCGAGCCGCCACGCGGCGCGCCGTCGCGACCTCGCGGTGAACCGCTGCGCTGTCCCGACGGGCCTCCACCACCGGAGCGACGGCTCCCCGAATCACGGCCTGGGCCCGAGCGCCCAGCACCGCCGGAACGTCCCGCGCCACCTGAGCGCCCGGGGCCGCCAGAGCGGCCACCCGGTCGTCCCGAGTTTCGTTTGGGTCCCTGCTTGCTCATGAGCGCTCTCCTCCGTCGTCAGCCGAGCGTTCTCGCACGAGCAGCGCCGTTGCGAAACAGGCAATCCCCTCGGCTCGCCCAATCGCACCGAGACGTTCGGCACGGTTGCCCTTGATCGTCACAGGTGCTCCGACAACCGCGGTCATAGCCGCTTGCATCTCGTCGCGGCGCGGGGCCAACTTCGGACGCTCACACACGACGGCGCAGTCGATGTTCGACGTCACCCAACCGTCTGCCGCAACGAGCGTGACCACATGAGCCAGCAGCGTCATCGAGTCGGCTCCGGCCCATTCGGGCGCCGTGTCGGGAAAGTGCATACCGATGTCGCCGAGGCCCGCGGCGCCGAGGAGAGCGTCGCTACACGCGTGGGCGATCGCATCGGCGTCGCTGTGGCCTTCCAGACCGCGCTCGTCGGGAAACTCGATGCCCGCCAAGACGAGCCTGCGCTCAGGATCGTCGGTGAATCGGTGGATGTCGAAGCCCTGCCCGACACGAACGTCAGCTGCCGAGAGCGTCATCGCGCACCGCCCTTGTTCGTCTCGCGTTCCGTTAGGCGACGTTCAACCCACTCCAGGTCAGCCGGCTCGGT
>CALICC010000036.1 GCA_938049325.1 uncultured Ilumatobacter sp.
AGGGGGAAAACCAATGGTTCGAAGCAAGAAGGTGGCCGTTCTGGCCGCAACCGGAGCGCTCGTGCTCGCCGCATGCGGCAGCGACGATGCGGCTGACCTCGTCGACGACGCCGTCGACGAAGTCGAAGACGTGGTTGACGAAGCAGAAGACGCGGTCGACGAGGCTGTCGATGGCGATGACGACGCCATGGAAGATGAAGACGCCATGGAAGAAGAAGACGCCATGGAAGAAGACGACGCCATGGAAGAAGACGACGCCATGGAAGAAGATGACGCCATGGAAGAAGATGACGCCATGGAAGAAGATGACGCCATGGAAGAAGATGGCGAAGGCCACAGCGGCTTCGCCGTCGACGTCAGCGAGTGCGACGATGGTGCCACGGCACTCATCGAAGACTCGATCCGCATCGGCACGTCGATCCCGCTCTCGGGTGGTCCGGCCGTACTGTTCGCGCCGTTCGCTGACGGCCAGCAGGCGTACATCGACTACTACAACGCAGAGTTCGGCGGCGTGAACGGCCAAGAGCTCGAGTTGATCGTCAAAGACGACCAGTACACCGCCGACCTCACGGTCGCCAACGTCGAAGAACTCGTCTTCGACGAAGAGGTCGATCTGCTCGCCGGCATCATCGGTTCGCCGAACAACCTGGCCATTCAGGAAGACCTCAACGAGCAGTGCATCCCGCAGCTCACGGCGTCGACCGGTGCCCCGAACTGGGGCGACGTGGACAACCTTCCGTGGACCACCGGTCTGCTGGTTCCCTACGCGATCGAATCGCAGCTGTGGGCCGAGCAGGCCGCTGCTGATGGTGCCGAGACCGCTGGCCTGTTCTACGTGAACAACGAGTTCGGTCAGGCGTACGCCGAGGCGTTCGAAGCCGCTGCGGAAGAGAATGGCATCGAGATCGTCGTGTCGGAGACCATCGAGGCATCCGACTCGGGCGCCCCGTCCGGTCAGGTGACCAACCTGGTCGACGCTGACCCCGACACCGTGCTCGCCGTCCCGCTCGGTGCCCAGTGCATCGCGTTCATGACCGAGATCGGCAACGTCAAGGCGGCCAACCCCGACTTCGACGCATCGATCTATCAGACCGCCACGTGCGCCAACCCGATCTTCTTCGGTGCGGTCACCAACGGTGGCGCCGACGGCGTCTTCACCTCGTCGAACCTGAAAGACATCAGCAACGAGGAAGTCGCAACCACCGACGAAGGTGTCATTGCCTACCTCGAGGCGTTTGCGTCGACCGGTTCCGACGCTGATCCGTCGGGTATCGCAGCTGCTGGCTGGGAGTCGATGGAAGTTGCTGTGAAGGCAATCCAGGAAGCTGCCGACGCTGGCGACCTCACTCGTGAGACCATCATCAACGCGGCCCGCAACGTGACCTACACGTCGCCGTTGCTGCTCGATGGCCTGGTGTACGACATGGGTGCGACCGACGGCTACCTGGCCGAAGGCACGCAGCTGCGCATCTGGTCGGACGCTGACGGCGGCTTCGTGCCGCAGGGTGACCCGATCGACTTCAACGGCTTGCTCGGAGTCGTCGGAGGCTGATCACCAGTCATTCGCTTGAATGAACAATCGAGGCCCGTCGCACTCCGGTGCGGCGGGCCTCGCCGCGTCTCGGGGTCGTCAGGCGATCCGGGGCACGTTCGCCGTCCGGGTCGGCTCGTCCTGGCCGCACCGCCATCGGTACGGTCCGATCATGAGCGAGCCCCTCGTCATGATCGACGACCCAGCGCCACGAATTCGACGTCTCACCTTGAACCGGCCCGGCAAGCGCAACGCGCTGTCGCACGGGTTGCGCAGCGAGCTCTTCGACGCACTACGCCGTGCCGATCGCGATCCCGAGGTGAGCGTGGTGATCATCCGCGGTGCCGGTTCGTGCTTCTCGGCGGGTTACGACCTCGCCCAGGACCCCGGCGAGCGACCCCCGTGGACGATCAGCACCGCAGACGGTGGGTGGGCCCGCCACGTGCTCCAAGGCTGGTTCGAGATGATGGATCTGAGCATCGTGGTGATCGCTCAGGTGCACGGCTATTGCCTCGCCGGCGGCACCGAGCTCGCCACCGCGTGCGACCTCGTCTACGTCGCTGAAGACGCCGAGATCGGCTACCCACCCGTGCGGTCGATGAGTAGCCCTGACATGGGGTGGCACGTCTGGATGATGGGCATGCGCAAGGCGATGGAAGCCATGCTGACCGGCGACTCGATGTCCGGTGAGGAAGCGGTCGAGGCAGGCTTCGCCAACCGAGCGTTCCCGTCGCAGGAGCTCGACGCCGCGGTGCTCGCGGTCGCCGACCGAGTGGCCAAGGTGCCCGCCGACCTGCAGGCATTGAACAAGCGGGTCGTGCACCGTGCAATGGAAGCCATGGGGATGCGCGACGGCATGCGTGCGACGGCCGACATCAACGCGCTGGGGTTCCACCAGCGCAGCTCGATCGAATACCATCGGCGCTTCAGCGAAGGTGTGACCGAAGCGTTGACCGCACGAGATGAGTCGTTCGGGGACTATCGCACCAATGACCGGGGGTCTTCCGAATGAACCGATTCAAACTCGTCGCGGGGCTGCTCGCCACCGCCGTGCTCGCCAGTGGGTGCGAGACGTATTTCGACTACCACCGAGTTCGTGTCATCGACGCACAGGAGAACGGGTTCTTCGAAGACGGCGATGAGCTGATCCTGGCGACGATCGACTTCCGAGTGAAACCTGGTGTACCGGGGAGCACCCAGGTGCTGTTCAACAACCGTTCGCTCGACAAGGCTGCGGACGGACTCGAAGACGGCGACGTCAAGATCATCAACAACGCGCAAGGGCTGTACACGTTCGGAGATCTCGAGATCGCCTCGGCCCAGTCGCTGCTCGAAGGCAAGGCGCCCGACATCGTCGGCCAGGTGGTGGTCGGTATCGAGAACGACTGGACGCCGCGCGACATCATTAAGGACGGGCTCGAAGAGGCGGCCGAGAACCTCGAGGCGTTGATCATCGACGTGATCGAGTCGCGCACGGTCGCCGACATCTTGAACGACCCACAGGCGCTGATGGACGAACTCGCTGGAGCGGCCGATGCAATTCAGGCCGACCCGAGCTGGTTCGAGCAGTTGCTGCTCACGGTGGTCTCGGGTGGCAACCCCGACGACATCTTGAACTTC
>CALICC010000037.1 GCA_938049325.1 uncultured Ilumatobacter sp.
TCGGTTCGTGTGTCCTCGAGCGGCGCTTCTTGTGCGGCGGTTGGTGGCGATCCGATCGCGAACGCCGTGATGCCGACCATGGCGGCGATGAAGAGACGAGTGCGTTGCATGGCTTCCCCCGAAGTCAGCTAGAGCCGGTCAACTGTTGTCAAACGGTTGTCTCGAACGTAGCACCGACGCGGAGATGGCCTCGAAAAGGGGGCGATGCTCAGAACGTGATGCTCAGAACGTGATGCTCAGAACGTGATGCTCAGAACGTGATTCTTAGAACGTGACGGGGAGCGAGGTGATGCCGCGTACGAACGAGGAGTGGCTGTACTCCGGCTCGAAGTCGGGGTCGGCGAGGCGAAGGTCGGGGAATCGACCAAGCACCTCGGCGTAGATCGTCGACAGCTCGAGACGTGCGAGCTGGGCACCGAGGCAGAGGTGCGGGCCGAACCCGAAGGCGATGTGCGGATTCGGGTCGCGGGTCACGTCAAAGGTGAACGGGTCGTCGAACACGTCCTCGTCACGGTTGGCCGAGTTGTAACACATCAGGACCTGCGACCCCTCGGGGATGGTCACGCCCCGGACTTCGACGTCCTGCGTGGTCACACGGTTCATGTTGACGATCGGGGTCACCCACCGCAGACACTCTTCGACGGTCGTCGACAGGTCATCCAAGTTGGCGCGGGCATGCGCGAGCGCGTCCGGGTTGGTGAGCAGCGCGTGGAGTCCACCGGTGATGACGTTACGCGTGGTCTCGTTGCCGCCGACGAGCAGCAGCAGCGCGTTGCCGAGGACCTGATCGTCGGTGAGATCGTGCTCGTCGTCGTCAGCGGCAGCGACCAGCAGGCTGATGAGATCGGTGCCCGGGTTCGCTCGGCGATCGGCGACGGCTTCGGTCGCCCAGATCGCGTATTCGAACGCAGCGTTCGCGACGTCGTCGGTGAGGTTCTCGGGACCGTCGGCGCCTGCGATCATTTCGTCGCTCCATCGTTGGAGCTGGTCGTACTCGTCGGCGCGGGCGCCCAGCATCTCGCCGATCAGTGTCATCGGCAGTGGCTTTGCGATCGCTTCGACGATGTCGCATTCACCGCGCTCGGCGACGTCGTCGACGAGCCGCTTGGCGACCTCGCGCACGTGAGCGCCATACGCCTCCATCTGACGCCGCGTGAAGCCTTGCGACACGAGGCGGCGCTGGGCTGCGTGCTGTGGATCATCGGAGTCGATCATCGACGGCTGTGGCTCGTCACCGTTGGCGCGAGCGCCCTGGGCGTTCGAGAAGATCGACGCCTGACGTTCGGCGGTCGTGACGTCTTCGAGCTTGGTGAGGGCCCACATCCCGCGCTCGTCCTGATGCACCGGGTCTTCGGCGCGGAGTCGGGCGAAATAGGCGTCCTGGTCACGCTGGTACATGTCGCGATCGAGCAGGTGCGTCATGTGGGCGAGAGTATCTGACGCACCGTCAGATCTCTGTGGCGGCGCGCGAAATCGCGGCCCTGCGGTTTTTGTCGTGATGCAGCGGCACGCCTGTCCGTCGTCCGTCCGATCGACGACGGGTAAAGGAGTTCGATCGTGTGTTCGTGTGCATCGACAACTCTCGATCATGTGTTGCATTTGGTCTTCGACCCAGGTACCCTGTGGTGACCGACTCCCTCCTTGTTCCGTTCCGTGTGATCGTGATTGGAGGTACAACCCGTGCAGACGAATCGCAGCGTTCTCGATGCCTGGTGCACGGTGTCGAGCGCCGATCCCGCTGGCCTTGATGCCGAAGGTCTCGCCGAGTTGTTGGCGTCGATCACTGCAGTCCGGGGCATGTGTGATGCCGTCGAGGTGCTCGCGGTTCGCCGATCACGGGAGCTGAACGCGGCCGGTGCATCTGCGCCGCCCGAGCACATCTTGGCCAACGAAACCGGTCGCAGTGGCCGTGATGCTCGTGTTGCCGCTGCTCGCGAGCAAGCGTGTGATGCGATGCCCGCGTTCGAGACCGGGCTTGCCGAAGGCCGCGTGTCGTCAGGACACGTCGATGCAGCAGCTACGGCTCATGCCGGCTTGAAGGAGTCGATTGCCGACGAGTTCGCGGAGCACGCGGATGATCTCGTCGCTCGCGCTGGGCATGTCAACGTCGATGTGTTCGAGCGTGAGTGTCGTGACCTCGCTCGTCACCTGACCGCTGTTGCCGACCGCAACGCTGAAGCCGACGAACTCGAGCGCCAGCGATCGGCGTCCGAGGTGAAGCGATGGGTCGACCGCACGACGGGCATGCACAAAACACTCATCAGCCTCGACCCGCTGCGCGACGCGAAGATGTGGAAAGTCATCAACGCTCAACTCGGTTGCGAACGCGCGAAACGTCAGCCCGCCGGCGACACTCCGGTCCCGTTTGCGGCGCTCCAAGCTGAGGCCGTGGTGAACGTCGTCACCGCTCCACCGTCAGCAACCACGAGCACTCGTCCGGTCCCGGAGATCTCGGTGCTCATCGACTACGACGCACTCGTCGGCCCGCTGCGGTCCAGGGGCGTCGTGTGCGAAACCGAAGACGGCACTCCGCTCCCCGCCACGGTCGTGCGACAACTCGCCGCCGACGCTCACATCATTCCGGTCGTGCTCGGATCGCAAGGCGAGGTGCTCGATCAGGGTCGAAAGGTTCGCACCGCCACGCCGCAGCAACGTTCGACGCTCGCCGCCATGCACGCAACATGTGCGTTCCCCGACTGCACGGTGGTGTTCTCAGCGTGTCGTATCCATCACGTCCGCTGGTGGTGGGAACACAAGGGTCCGACCAACATCGACAATCTGCTCCCGTTGTGTGAGCAACACCATCACGCCGTCCACGATGGAGGTTGGGGCCTGTCGCTCACTCACGTTCGAACTGCCACATGGACACGCCC
>CALICC010000038.1 GCA_938049325.1 uncultured Ilumatobacter sp.
GCCACGCTCGAGAAACCACTGCATCGCCTGCTGCGCCGAAGGTTCGCTCAGCGTCTCGACGAACGCCACCCCCTCAGCGAGCAGTTGAGCTTCGACGTCGTGGTCGGACCGCAGAACGCTGGCCTTCGCCGCGGCGACGGCGTGCGGTGGGTAGCCGGCGATTCGATCGGCCAACCGCTCCACGAACCCATTGATCTCCTCGGCTGGCAGCACCCTGTTGACCCACCCCCACGACTCGGCGGTGACGGCATCGACGTCATCGCAGCCGAGGATGACCTCGAGCGCGCGGCCGCGGCCGATGAGGCGCGGGAGCCGGACGGTGCCGCTACCGCCTGGGATGATGCCCAACGCCACCTCCGGTTGATTGAAGACCGCGTTCGGCGTCGCGAATCGCATGTCGCAGCTCGCAGCGACTTCGCTGCCACCCCCTCCGACTCGCCCTTCGATCTGAGCGATCGTCGGCTTCGGCATCGTGCGCAGGGTCTCGCACATCGTATGAAACGTGTTCAGGTCGTCGGATTGCGGCGCATCGGTCGGAAACCGCAGGATCGCCTCGACGTCGAAGTGTGCGATGAACCATTCGGGGTTCGTCGACCGCAGCACCACGGCGCGCACTTCGTCGTCGCGCGCGAGTTCCTCGACGATCGTCGCCAGCTCGGAGAACACACCGAACGTCATCAGGTTGACCGGCGGGTGATCGATCGTGACCGTGGCGACCCCCAACGCACTCCTGGCCGCACTGACCGAGCGATCGGCGCGGTCGTTCATCAGAGGAGCTGCTTGATGGCCTGGCGCGTCGCGTCGGCTTCGGACTCGTTGCCCGGGAACTCCACCGCAGCGAAATCGGTGACACCGATCTCGCCGAGCTGTCCGATGCGCTCGACCACTTCGTCGGCGGTCCCGGTGATCGCGATGTCTTCGGGCCCGGCCGCACCTTCACGATCGAGCATCGCGCGATAACTCGGCAGGCTGCCATAGATCTCGAACACCTTGGCGGCGCGGCCCTTGGCACCCTCGAAGTCGTCGGTGACACATACCGGCAACGCGGCGATCACACGAGGCGTCGGACGATCGGCGGCCTCGGCGGCGGTATTGAGGCTCGGCACGATGTGGTCGGCGAGCGTCATCGGGCCGGTGCACCAGGTGAGGGTGCCGTCGGCGAGCTCGGCCGCAGCTTTGAGCATCTGCGGGCCCAGCGCGGCGATGACGGTGCCGAACGGCTGCATGCCCGGCGCCTGGATTGCTCCGTGAGTGGTGTACTCCTCACCGGCGTACGACACCGGCTCGTTCCTCGACAGCGGGCCGAGGATGTTCATGTAGTCCCGAATGTGGCGGATCGGCTTCGCGTAGCTCATCCCCATCATGTCTTCGATGACGATCTTGTGGCTGAGGCCGATGCCGAGCGTGAGACGACCACCGGCAGCAGCGTTGACGGTGTGGCACTGCTGCGCAATCGCCATGGGGTGACGCGGGTACGTCGGCACGACCGACGTGCCGAGCTCGATCCGCGGCACCTCGCGCCCGACGATCGCCAGCGCCGTCAGCGCATCGTGACCGAAGATGTTGGGAGCCCAATACGAGGCGAAGCCGTCGGCTTCGACCTGCGTGGCCTCCGCGACGACATCGTCGATCGTTCCGTCGTTGACCGTTCCTCCGAAGTATCCAATGCGCATCCGCCCGACAGTACAGGCGTACCGCTGCCAACGGGTGGGTCAGGACATCGAGACGAGGTCGAGCCAGTCGTCGGAGAAGTAGTCGACATCGCCGTCGGGCATCAACAGCACCTTGGTCGGCGCGAGCTCACGCACGAATTCTTCGTCGTGGCTGACGAAGATGATGGCTCCGGGCCAGTCGATCAGTGCATTCGCGACGGCCTCGCGGGAGGGCGGGTCGAGGTTGTTCGTGGGCTCGTCGAGCAACAACATGTTGTTCTTGCCAGTCATCAGCATGGCCAATGCCAGCTTGGTCTTCTCGCCGCCGGAGAGCGTTCCCGAGTCCTGGAACACCTTCTCGCCCGACATCCCAAACATGCCGAGTAGCCCGCGCAGGTGCGTGTCGGTCATCTCCACACCTGCCGGAATCGAATCGCGCAGGTTGACGAGCAGGTTCTCGTGCGGGCGAAGGTTGTCGTGCTCCTGGGCGTAGTAGCCCGCCTGCACCTGATATCCGAACTCGAACTGCCCGAGATCGGCGTCGGTCTCCTCGGCGAGGATCCGCAGCAGGCTGGTCTTGCCCGCACCGTTCAACCCCAGCACCAACAGACGCTCACCGCGCCCGAGGTCGAAGTCGATGTCTTCGAACACTGTCACGCCGGCGTAGCCCTTGCACAACCCCTCGGCGGTGATCACGGTGGCACCACACGGGGGCGGCGGCGGGAACTTGACGTTGATCGTCTTGGATGCCTTGGGCGCCTTGACCTTCGACGACTCGAGTCGAGCGATCTTCTTCTCCATCGAGTGGGCCATCGCCGCTTTGGTGGCCTTGGCCCCGAAACGATCGACGACGCCTTGCATTCGGTCGATCTCCTTGGCCTGCTGCGCGGCTTTCTTGGTCAGGCGAGCTTCGTCTTCGGCACGGGCCCGCTGGTACTGCGAGTAGGTGCCCTTGTATTCGAAGACCTCACCGACCTCGTTCTCACCGGCGCGGTCGAGGTGCAGCACGCGTGTGATCGCCTCGTCGAGAAGGTCGAGGTCGTGGCTGATGACGAGCAGTGCACCCTTGTACTCGCGCATGTACTGCAGCAGCCAGGTCTTGGCGTCGATATCGAGGTGGTTCGTGGGTTCGTCGAGGCACAGGACGTCGGTGCCAGCGAAGAGGATGCGCGCCAACTCGACGCGGCGCCGTTCTCCACCCGACAGCACACTCAACGGCAATTCGAGTCGGTCGTCCGGCAACCCGAGTCCAACCGCCATTGCACGCGCCTCGCTGTCGGCCGCGTACCCGCCATTGGTGCGAAACATCTCTTCGGCATTGATGTAGCGGGCGACGTTTCGCTCGTCGGGATTCTCCGACATCGCGATCTGCAACTTCTCGAGGCGGACCAATTCTTCGTCGATGCCTTTGCCCGACAAGATGTGGGTGACGCTGGTGCGACCGTCGAGATCAGCGTCGATCTTGGGGTCTTGGGGCAAGTACCCGAAACCGCCTTTGCGCAACACATTGCCAGCCGCCGGCTCGGTTGCCCCGCCCAGCACCTTGAACATGGTGGTCTTGCCAGCGCCGTTGCGCCCGACGATGCCGACCTTGTCGCGCGGCATCACGGTGAAGCTGACGCGCTCGACGAGGAGCTTGCCACCCACTTCCACCGAGATCGCCTGCGCCTGAAGCATCGCAACAGGCTACGAACTCCCGCCGACGATGTGGCGTGACGCTCATCGCTCGTGTCGACGGTGATCGAACGACGTTCGCTGCGAACTCAGCCGCCGGTGTCAGCGCCGGTATCGGTCGTGTCGCCACCACCACCGGTCGTCGCAGCCGCACCACCCGAGTCACCACCACCACCGGTCGTCGCAGCCGCACCACCCGAGTCACCACCACCGGTCGTCGCAGCCGCA
>CALICC010000039.1 GCA_938049325.1 uncultured Ilumatobacter sp.
TCGCCGCCCCATCGTTCGGCCCAGGTCATCATCGGCGCGTGGTCCCATCCCCGCGGCGCAACACACAGCAGGTCCCAGTCGATGAGCAACGGCCCACGCTCGCTCATGATCACGTTTCCTGGATGCACATCGCCGTGGCACACGACCCGGTCGTCGAAACTCGCCCAACCCGACCAGCGACGAATCGCGTGGCGGATGCCGGTGACCGCCGCAGCATCGACAACATGCGCGACCTCTCCGAGCAACGCGTCGAAGTCCCACCAAGGAAACGCCGACGGGTGCGGTTGCGGTAGTCCGATCGGTAGATGCTCAGGGGCCATGGCGTGCACGATGCGCAACGCTCGGCCGACGGCGCACCAATCGATCGGCTCACCCGATGATTCCACGAAGTGCCACGCGGTCACCGACAGTCCGTCGGCGATGAACACGTCTGATCTGGCCGGGTCCACCACCGGGACGCCGACGTCACCAAGCACCCGTGCGAGGGCGATCGATCGTTCGGCTGGTGCATTCGGGGTCGCGATGCGCACGACGACGTCGCGGCACCGAAAGATGGCGTTCATGCCGTGGCGGAGCAGCACCGGACGACTCAGGTCCCAGTGGCGTGCTGCGAGGTCGGCGACCGCTGCGGCTCGGTCGATGTCGTCGATGCGTTGATCGACATACGCCCGGCCCGTGCCAGCCCCCATCGACTCGGTCATCAGCTACCGAGCGGGTCGATGCCCGGATTCATCCGCCCTGTCGGGTCGAACTGCTCTTTGATACGGCGATGCAGGTCGGCAATGGCGGTGGCGCCAGGGATTCTCGACGGGTCGAGTGAGAGCGGCGCGTGATGGTGGACGATGCCGACCCCCACCTCTGCCAGGAACGATCCCGCGGGCTGGTCGGCAAGGGAAACCAGTGCCGACGGTGGCATCGACGTTCGGTGCGTGGAGGGCGGCTCCGGCGGTCGGTCGACGGTGACCAGACCGTGACGCTGCGCCGCCGTCGCCACGTCACCCGCCTCGCCATCGAGGCGCACCCACGTCGACACGCCGTCCCACAGCATCGACACCGGTCGATACAGGTCGGCGAGGAGCATGAACGGGTCGGCGTCCGACACGAACCAGTTCGACGTCCGCGCCAGCGGACGGGTGCGCAAGATCACGTCACCAAAGAACCCGATCGTGCCGCGGGCACCGACCAGAAGTCGGCACAGATCGAACCCGCTCACGTTCTTCACGGTGGGACCACCCGCTTTGGTCAGCTTGCCCGATGCCGCAACGAAGTGTGTTTGCAACAAGACGTCGCGCAGTGGACCGTGGCCGAGTCGGGTGATGTCGGACTGCCCGGCCGCGAGCGCACCACCGATGGTTCCACCGCTCGGTACCGACACCGTTTGCCCGAGCGCAGCGAGCGCGTCGAGCACTTCGTCGACCAGCGTGGCAGCGCCGCACTCGATGACCATCTCGGCCGCGTCGATGCGAGCGATCCCGGCAGGCGCCGAGACCGTTCGGACTCCGTCTGGACCTCCGCCGCGGCTTCCCGAGCCAACAACGGCGACCGGGTCCGACACACCGACCGCCGCCGCGAACTCTTCGAGTGAATGATCCACTGCCGCTCAGATCCAGGCGCCCTCGGGCACCTGATGCATGTCACCACAGGTCGCCGGATTGGGCAGCACCTTGTTCGGGTTGGCCAACAGATTCGGATCGAATGCGAC
This sequence comes from uncultured Ilumatobacter sp., assembly GCA_938049325.1. Lineage (GTDB taxonomy): Bacteria > Actinomycetota > Acidimicrobiia > Acidimicrobiales > Ilumatobacteraceae > Ilumatobacter_A. Next base: position 1,703 of record CALICC010000039.1, read on the forward strand.
GCGCAGCGCTTCTTGCGCCGCGAGATCGATCTCGGAGAACATCAGCGGCATGAGGTCGCGCTTCTCCAGGCCGATGCCGTGCTCGCCCGACAACACACCGCCCACTTCGACCGAGAACGTCACGATCTCGCGGCCGGCTGCGTGCACCTTCTCGACCATCCCTTCCTCGCGTGCGTCGTACACCAGCAGCGGGTGCAGGTTCCCGTCGCCCGCATGGAAGACATTGATGACATCGATCCCGTACCGATTGGTGATCTCGTACACCTTCTCGATCACTTCAGCGAGTCGGGCACGCGGCACCACCGTGTCGTGGAGGTAGTAGTTCGGCTTCACCTGCGCAACCGCACCGAATGCTCCCTTGCGTCCCTTCCACAACAGCGCTCGTTCATCGTCATCAGCGGCGGTGCGGATGTTCGTGACCTGACGAACGCTCGCGAGTTCGTGGATACGGGCGACGTCGGCGCTCACCTGGCCGGGCTCACCCACACACTCGATCAGCAACGCTGCGGCCGCGTCGACCGGGAGGCCGGCGTGGAGCCACGCCTCGACCGCCTGCAGGCACAGCTGATCCATCATCTCCACTGCTGCAGGCACGATGCCGTCGGCGATGATGTCACTGACGAGTTGGGCTCCTTCGGCGACGGAATCGAACTCCATCAGCATCGTGGCGACGTCGGGAGGGTTCTGCATCAGCCGTACGCAGATCTTGGTGGCGACTCCGAACATGCCCTCCGAGCCGACAAACGCACCGCGCAGGTCGAGGCCGTCGGGTTCGGGCTCCTCTCCCCCGAACATCACGACCGAGCCGTCGGGCAAAACGACCTCGAGGCCGAGGATGTGTGCGCTGGTCACCCCGTCGGCCAAACAGTGCGGACCTCCAGAGTTGTTTGCCACGTTCCCACCGATCGAACACGTCTGCTGGCTGCTGGGGTCGGGAGCGAAGTGCACGCCGAGGTGCGCGATCTGATTCGACAGGTCGAGGTTCAGCACCCCCGGTTCGACCCACGCCTGCCGATTGATCGCGTCGACCGAGATGATCTGATTCATTTTCGACGTCGAGATCACGATCGCCCCATCGGGCGGCACCGCTCCCCCGGCCAACCCGGTCCCGGACCCGCGCGCAAGAAACGGAATGCCGAAACGCTGCGCAACCTGCACGGCCGCTTGCACGTCGGCGGTCGACTCGGCGAACACCACCACGCCCGCTTGACCCGCCATGTTCGAAGCATCGCGCCGGTACAGCCGGGTCTCGGTCGAGCCGCTGCGTACTTTCTTCGAACCAACGCGGTCGCGCAAGGCTCCGATCGCCGCGTCGAGCGCTGGCGTGGTCACGACTGCGTCACTCTTGGGTCACTTCGGACGCATAACGATGACACGGGCGGACTCGACCGGCTCGCCGTCGACGAAGACCTGGTCGGTGGGTCCGACGTGTTCGTCGAGCGATGTCAGCCGACCATCACGGCGCGCCTTCAGCTCGTCTTCGTGCTGGTTCATCGCCTGCCGGCCGTCGCGCACAGCATCGACGACGTGCGAGGCGGTTTGCCGTGCTCGAGAAGCCGCGGAGCGCGCAACGCCGGTCGGCGACACTTCCCGCACCTTTGCCTTGACCTTCTTGGTGGCGTAGTTCGCGGTCACAGCCCCTGTGGCGACACCTCCGGCGAACCAGGTCAGTCGTTTGATCACGCTCGTCTCCTTCTCGTTTCACTCGGCAGGGCCTCGACCCGTGCGACGTCGATCACGTTGGATGTTGGCGACGGGCGCCCGACCAGCCTGGCGACGGTGCGCGAGGCACCACGTGCGAGGCCCGCCGCCTTGATCGCCGGCGTGGAGAAGGCCGACTTGGCAACGGTCGACCCGACAGCGTCGCCGATTGCTTCGGCCGATCCGAGCACCTTGTCGAATCGTTCGAGGTCGCTGCGGGCTTCGTCGGTCGACCGCCGGAGGTCGTCGAGCAGCGGACGGGTCTGCTCGCGCATCTCCACCACCTCTCGGCGGAGGTCGCGCAGCGTGTCGAGCACGCGCAGCAGCACCACGATCAACGCGGCGAAACCAATGGTCAGAAGCAACGCAGCGAGCACGACGACGAGTTCACCGGCGGTCACGATCGCTTCTTCATCCCTTCCCCGATCGCGGCTTCATCGCCGAGTTCCGACGGCTCGTACCAGCGGCTGTCCACCAACGCGTCGGGCAGATATTGCTGCGCAACCCATCCCGACTCATGGTCATGAGGATACTGGTATCCATCCCCGTGGCCGAGCGTTGCCGCACCCTGATAGTGCGCATCACGTAGGTGCGCTGGAACCTCGCCGGTCCGACCGTCGCGAACGGCGGCACGGGCGTTCCAGATCGCCAGCGCCGCACGGTTGCTCTTGGGCGATGTTGCGAGGTGGAGAGCTGCTTGCGCGAGGTTGAGCTGCGCCTCCGGAAGCCCGACATGTTCGACCGCGTGGGCTGCAGCCACAGCGACTTGGAGCGCTGACGCATCGGCGAGGCCGACGTCCTCACTGGCGAAGATCACCATCCGGCGGGCGATGAAGCGAGCGTCCTCACCCGCTTCGAGCA
>CALICC010000040.1 GCA_938049325.1 uncultured Ilumatobacter sp.
CTCCGACGAGATGCCGACACCCGCCGAAATCGATCACCTGCTCGCCACCGGCCTGGTTCCTGAGCGGGTCGTCCCCGAACGAGTCGTCTCATGACCCGATCCCTGTTCGAACGCGTGAGGATTCTGCGTCGCAGCGACGCAGAATCCTCACGCGTTGCGAAGGTTCAGGGGCGATGTTGGGGTGGTGTGGGGTGTCGTGGGGTGATCAGAGAGCCGCGACGATTTCGGCCATCAGCTCGCCGGCCTCGGTCGGGTTGAGGCCGACCCTCACGCCCGCCGCTGCGAGTGCATCCATCTTGCCCTGCGCCGTGCCCTTGCCACCCGAGACGATCGCGCCTGCGTGGCCCATCTTCTTGCCGGCCGGTGCCGTGACGCCCGCGATGTAGGTGCTCATCGGCTTGGTGACGTTGGCCTGGATGAAGTCGGCGGCTTCCTCTTCAGCCGAGCCACCGATTTCGCCGAGCATCATGATTGCGTGCGTCTCGGGATCGTTCTGGAACTCCGACAAGCAGTCGATGAAGTTCGTGCCGGGGACAGGGTCGCCGCCGATGCCGACGCAGGTCGACACGCCGATGCCACGCTGCTTGAGCTCGTAGAGCGCCTGGTACGTGAGCGTGCCGGAGCGGCTCACGATGCCGACGTTCGGACCGTCAGCGGACGGCAACTCGGCGATCTCACCGGCGGTGATACCGATGTTGCACTTGCCGGGGCTGATGATGCCGGGGCAGTTCGGTCCGAGCAGGCGCGTGTTCGGGAATTCACGAACGAGACGGTTGAACGTCGTTGCCTCGTCTTGTGCCGGGATGCCCTCGGTGATGCACACGACGAAACCGATGCCGGCCTCGGCCGCTTCGAGAATGGCGCCCGACGCGAACTTCGGCGGGACGGCGGCGAACGACGCGTTGGCTCCGGTTGCCTCGACCGCCTCGGCGACCGAGTTGAAGATCGGAATGCCATCGACGTCCTGGCCGCCCTTGCCGGGCGTGACGCCGCCGACAACTTGGGTGCCATAGTCGCGGTTGCGGAGGCCGTGGTACTTGCCCTGGCCGCCGGTGAGGCCCTGTACGAGGACCTTGGTGTTCTCGTCAACGAAAATTGCCATGATTCAGATGCTGCTTTCGGTTCTCAGGAGCTTGCGAGCGAGACGGCCGCACGTGCAGCGTCGAGCATGGTCGGCTCCGAGCGGAGCTTGTCTTGCGGGATACCGGCGTCGAGCAGGATCTGACGCCCTTCTTCTGCGTTGGTGCCGTCGAGGCGAATCACGATCGGTGCGTTCAAGTCGACGCGGCTCATGGCCTCGACGATGCCCTTGGCAACTTCTTCGCCACGAGTGATGCCACCGAAGATGTTGATGAAGATCGACTTGACCTTCTCGTCGGAGTTGATCACTTCGAGCGCACCGGCCATCACGTCGGCGTTTGCGCCGCCGCCGATGTCGAGGAAGTTGGCGGCCGATCCACCGACCTGGTTGACGACATCGAGTGTCGACATCGCCAAGCCAGCGCCGTTGGCGATGATGCCGACGGTGCCGTCGAGGCCGATGTACTGGAGGTCCTTCTCGGCAGCCATCTTCTCGCGGTCGTCCATGACGGCGAGACCCTTGAAGTCTTCCCACTCGGGGTGACGGAACTCGGCGTTGCCGTCGAGCGTGACCTTGGCGTCGAGGGCGTGAACTTCGCCGGTCGGCTTGAGGATCAACGGGTTGATCTCTGCGAGGTCACAGTCGCCCTCGGTGTAGCAGCGGTACAACTTGACGATGATGTCGGTGGCACCATCGACGGCCGCCTCTGGCAGATTCGCCGCCAGCACGGCCTCGCGTGCGGCATCGGCGGACAGCCCATCGACCGGGTCGATGTGGCGCTTGACGATCGCGTCGGGGTTCTCCTCGGCGACCACTTCGATCTCGACGCCGCCCTCGCGAGACAGCATCATCAGGTGCTTCTTCTCGGCGCGGTCGAGCGTGAAGGAGACGTAGTACTCCTCCTCGATGTCGGAAGCCTGCTCGACCCAGACGCGCTTGACGACGTGGCCCTTGATGTCCATACCCAAGATGTTGCCGGCGTGCTCGCGCACTTCGGCTTCGTTGTCGGCGAGCTTGATGCCACCCGCCTTGCCGCGGCCGCCGACCTGCACCTGCGCTTTGACGACCACCGGGTAGCCAGCGTTGTTGGCCTCGGTCACCGCTTCGTCAACGGTGTCGGCCGGGCCACCCTTGCTCACCGGAATGTCGTAGCGGGCGAAGTATTGCTTGCCCTGGTATTCGAAGAGATCCACGTCAGATCACTGCTTTCTCTGGTTGGGTCGATTTGTCGGGGGGTTACGTCGGTGCGGGACACCATGCGGAACGGTCATGCAGATTCGCGCTCGTCGAGCGCCTGTTCGAGCCACTCGCCAATCGCTCGAAGAGAGGAGCCAGGTCCGAAGATCTCGGCAACGCCTTGGTCCTTCAGCACGGTGATGTCGCCATCGGGAATCACACCGCCGCCGAAGATCATCACATCGTCACAGTCGCGTTGCTTGAGTTCTTCCATGACGCGCGGGAACAAGGTCAAGTGCGCTCCCGACAGCAAAGAGAGGCCCACGCCGTCCGCGTCTTCTTGCAGGACGGTCTCGGCGATCTGCTCCGGTGTTTGATGCAACCCCGTGTAGATGACCTCGAATCCATGATCACGAAGGGCTCTTGTGATGGTCTTGGCACCACGGTCATGACCATCAAGGCCGGGTTTCGCAACGACGATTCGATACGGGCGTTCCACGAATCACAGACCTTACGCAGTGCCTGCCGACATGCCCAACCTGACCGCCTGCATCGTCTGCGGAGTTCGCGGGCTCGGGCGCACCGCGAACGGACTTGTGTGGGAACCCGAACCACGCTTGCCAGACTGGGAGCCGATGATCAAGGTCCCCGAACTGCGCTCTCCGTTCGCACGAGCGGTCGCACCAGTGCTCGGCGGCATCGCGTTCTTCGTGGTGCTCGGTCTCGTCACGTGGGGCATCGCGGCGTATCTGTCGAGCGGCGACACGCGCACCACCGAAAATCTCGCACCGCCGTCACTCCCGCTCGGGTCGGCGTCCGCTCGCGCCAACGATGTGAAAGAGGACGGCCCTCTGCTGTTCAGCGAACTCAGCACGATCACTGGCGCACGTTCGCTGGTGCTCGATCACGTGGGTGACGACGCTGCAAGCGGCTGGCGGCTGTACTACGCCTTCCCTCCGGGCCGCCCTGACTGCCCGGTCGAACAGGTTCGCGGGACGTCAACCTTCATCGACTGCGATGGGAACGAGCTCGACGTAACGGAGCTCTCGCCGCCGACCGACAACGTGCGTCCGATCGTCGAAGACGAACGACTGCTCTCGCTGGACCTCCGGGCGTTCTCAGAAACCTCTGAGCCACCCACGACCGACAGCTGAAGCCCGCGACGAACGTTCATTCGGTCGCGACGGTGCCGGAACCGAAAGGACCCGGACACGAGTACGGACGGAGCGAGTCAGGCGGATGCGGTGTCGAGTGCCTCGACGAGGCGGCTCGCGAACTGCTCGGAGTGTTCGTCGAGTTTGCTGCGACTGATCGCCAGGCCGCCGATCACATAGGCACCGGTTTCGCCCACGGCGCTCGTGAGCTTGTCGAGCGACGATCCCGGATGCAGCGCAAACGTGCAGAAGGCGGCCGCCTTTTTGCCCCGCATGGCCGGCAGGTTGGCAATGCCGTTGACCGCCCAGGGCGCCTGACCAAAGACAAACGCTCCATGCACCCAGGTGCCGACCAGCACCACGTCGGCCTCTTGGATCGACACCAGGTCGGGTTGCTTCACCTTGGACAACCCCGTGATCGTCCAGCGCTCTTGCGCCAGGAGGTCGGCCGTCTTCTCCGCCGCCGTCCACGTATTGCCTGTCAAGCTCTCAACCAGAATTGCTGCCTTCACGCCCGACAGTCTGCCACGGTCAACCGTTCGGCGGACGATCCATCGAACGCTTCACCGTCCACCACTGGTATCCGTTCTTACCGCTGAGGAAGGCGAACACGACCGCAGGAAACCAGAGCTGTCGGACCAGGCACAGGATCAGCAGCGGGATGCAGATCGCGATGATCACGACGTTGACGGTGAGGATCTTCTCGGAGGTGGTGCGCGCAGCCATGTCGTTCAGCCGAAGGTCCGGCGCACCCATTCGGCCAGCACGGGGTCGATGATCGTCAGGTCGTTCCCGGAGCGCTGCAATTGGCCTCGATCGAGCAACGTCGCGCGTGCGTGTTGCGCCTTGCCGTTCGACTGACCGAGCGACTTCGCCAGCGGACCAAAGATGCTGTCACCGTGAGCCGCGGCGCGAAGCACCAATTGCTCGCCAGTGGACATCGACGAGAACAATCGTTCCATCCCGGCCGACCCAGCAGCCAGCACGCCGTCGATGCCTCGAACCACGTGATCCACGCTCGCTTCGCCCCCTGGCTCGACTTGGCGCCAAACGGCGTCTGCCAATTCCATCATCCGATGAGGGTGCCCTTGCGTGAACGTCCAGATGTGACCGGCGATTGCGCCAGCGCGACGACCCGTGTCGTCGAATCCGTCCCGGACGATCCGCTCGACTGCTTCGATCGACAACGGCGGAGCGTCGATCAGATCGGCTTGACCGTAGAACGGCTCGGCACGGTCCGTGAACAACATCTGCATCGTCGATGGCTCCGACCCGGCGAAGAGCAATCCGATCTCTTGGAAGTGATGCTGCAGCGCCGTGCGCATGAGCGCAGCGGCACCGTCGACACCAACGATGCCCGAGAACTCGTCGACGATGAGGACGATCGGCTGCCTCGTCGACGCCTCGACCAACAGATCGAATTGCGCATGCACGGTCAACATTGCATCGGGGCGCTGAGCTGCCGGCTTGCGGAACTCGACACCGAGCACGCCGAGGTGCAGGTGTAGACCGGCTGCGACTTCGGAAAAGACGCCCGCCGTTCGACCCGAGACCGCCGAGATCGCCCGGTCGAGACGGATCGCGAAGTCGGCCCACGACGTCAGCTCATAGAGGTCGAGCCAGATGGGAACCGCCGCGTCGCCGAGTCGCTGAGCAACGGAGCGCAAGGCCGTGGTCTTGCCAAAACGCCGCGGGCCCAACAGTGCGGTGACACGTCGTTCCGTCACGCGTTGGACGAGATCGTCGACCAACTCACGGTTCGCCGGAAGGAGGGATGGGTCGAGGGGACCGTGGTGAGGGAACGGACTCATCTCCATGCCGAAATACTATCCTTTGGTAACAACCGCTACCAACGCATGGCAATCGAAACGGCGGGCGCGTGCCGCGTTCACTACTGGGTAGCGCGGGTGCCGGAACCAGAAGGACCCAGGAACCAGAAGGACTCACTGGGTAGCGCGGGTGCCGGAACCAGAAGGACCCAGTCAGTTGATCTTTTTGAGGGGGGCCCAGGCGAGGGAGAGGTGTTTCAGGCCGACTCCGCCCGAGAAGTTGATGACCGCCTCGGTCTTTTCTCCTTCGCCGTCGATCGCAATGATCGTTCCGGCACCGAATGAGGGATGCTCGACCTGGTCGCCGACCGACAATCCGAGCTCCTGGCTGTTTGCCTGCTCGGTCACCTTCTGCCCGGCGCGCATGGCGGCGTCGACGACGCGGTTCTTGTGTGCGTCCTCAGCGGCTTCGGCATCTTTGATATCGGCGTTGATGTCGATACCACCGGTTTCGTCGCTCGAGGCTCGGCGGTAGGGCGGCGGGTCGTACCGGTACGCCGACCCGCGTTCTTCGCGATAGCTCTGCCGTCCGTAGGACGAACGTCCGGTGACGTTGCCCTTCGACACGACCAACTCGGCGGGGATCTCGTCAAAGAACCGCGATGGTGGGTTGTACTGCGTCGATCCGTAGAGCTGGCGGCTCCACGCATGGGTCATGTACAGACGCTCCATCGCACGTGTGATCCCGACGTAGGCGAGGCGTCGCTCCTCTTCCATCTCGGCCGGCTCGGTGAGCGCTCGCACGTGCGGGAACACACCTTCCTCCACTCCGGCGAGGAAGACCGTCGGATACTCCAGGCCCTTCGCCGAGTGCAGCGTCATGAGGACCACTTGGTTGTCGGCCGGTTCGCCATCTTCGGGGAGTTGGTCGGTGTCGGCAACCAACGCCACCTGCTCCATGAACTCGTCGATGACGGTGAACTCGCGCGCTGACCCGACGAGTTCGCCGAGGTTCTCAATCCGGGTGTGTGCCTCGACCGTGTCTTCGGCTTCCAACTCCGCGATGTAGCCGGACCCTTCGAGCGCAAGTTGCAACACGTCGCCCGGTCCGTACGAACTGTCGGCCGCAGTTGCGGACAAGCCATCGAGGAGTTCGATGAACGATGCGATCCCGCGCACCGCGGTGCCGGTGACGCCGGCTTCGTCGCTGCGGCGGAGCGACTCGACGAAGGGAATCCCCTCGGCACGGGCGAACGCATCGAGCTTGTCGACGCTCGCATCACCGACGCCGCGCTTGGGCGTGTTGAGGACCCGCTTGAGCGACACTTCGTCGGACGGATTGACGACCGCACGCAGATAGGCCATGGCGTCTTTGACTTCGCGGCGGTCGTAGAAGCGCGTGCCACCGACCACCTTGTACGGCACCCCGACGCGCATGAACGCTTCTTCGAGCACACGGCTCTGCGCATTCGTGCGGTACAGCACCGCGATGTCGCGCCAGTTGACGGCCTCTTGCTCGTGAAGCTGAAGTGCGGTCGAACCAATGAACGTCGCCTCGTCGCCTTCGTCTTCTGCGTGGAAGCGCACGATCGTGTCGCCACTGCCGAGATCGGTCCACAGGGCCTTCGGCTTGCGGTCGGTGTTGTTGTCGATCACCGCGTTGGCAGCATCGAGAATCGTCTGCGTGCTGCGGTAGTTCTGATCGAGCACGACGGTGGTGACGTCGGGGAAGGCCTCTTCGAAGTCGAGGATGTTGCGCAAGTCGGCGCCACGCCAGCCGTACACGCCCTGGTCGCTGTCGCCGACGACGGTGACTTGTCGATGCGCTCCCGCGAGCATCAACACGATCTCGTTCTGAGCTTGGTTCGTGTCTTGGTATTCGTCGACGAGGATATTCGTGAACCGGTCGCGATAGTGCTCGAGGATGTTGCCGTGCTCGCGGAAGAGCCGCACGACGTTGATCAGCAGATCGTCGAAGTCCATCGCACCGGCCTTGACCAGGCGGGCCTGGTACTCGGCGTACACCTCGGCGTGCTTACGATCGAAGATGTTCTGCGCCTGATCAGCCATGTCGTCAGGTGTGACGAGTTCGTTCTTCTTCAGCGAGATGATGCCGTGGACACCGCGCGGCGTGAACCGCTTCGAATCGAGGCCGAGGTCACGGATGACGTAGGACGTCAACCGATTGGAGTCGGCGGAGTCGTAGATCGAGAACTGTCGGGGGTACCCGATCGCTTCGCCGTTCGCGCGCAGAATCCGCACGCACGCAGAGTGGAAGGTCGACACCCACATGGTCTTGACCACCGGACCGATGAGTTCGCGGACACGGTCGCGCATCTCCGCTGCTGCCTTGTTCGTGAACGTGATGGCGAGGATCTTCGACGGGTGGACGCCCTCGTGAACGAGGTGTGCAATGCGGTGCGTCAGCACTCGGGTCTTTCCCGAACCGGCACCGGCCACGACGAGCAGCGGACCGTCGTCGTGCACGACCGCGTCGAGTTGATCGGGGTTCAGGCCTTCGGTGAACGGTGAGGGTCCGCGCGTCGGGCGCTGATCATCTTCGAACACGACGTCGTCAGGCGGAGGGGGCGTTGCGCCTTCGGCCGGGTGCGGAACGTCGGCGAACAGTTGCTCATCGGTCATGGCGCTGCCCACTCTACGGACGGGGTGCCACAGCCTGACGGCTTACAGGACGGGCCATGAGCCCAGTCGGCAGGTCGCAGTCAATGCGCCACCGTCATCGACGCGCGATGTTCGCCGTAGTCGGCGGGAGCTCAGCTGTGGACGGCGACGGGGAGATCCCGGTTCGCGTCGCGGGCGACGTCAGCCAGCTTGGGCAACACGCACGGACGGCCCGAGCAGGCATCCCAGGTTCGCAGGCCACCGGCCATCAACGGTTCATTCGACAGCCCGGCGATCTGCCCGGCCACCTGAAGCGCAGCAGCGAGCTCATCTTGCGTGAACGGCGTCCACAACTTGGGGTCCTCGGCCTCCGCATCGGAGATCGGGTTGCCGTCGTTGCAGTTCCAGCCGTTGTCGGCCTTGTTGCGGGTGCGAACGACACGCACACGACCACGAGGGTTGATGAGGATGTGTCCGGTTTCGATTTTCGCCACGTTCATAAATCTTTCTTGTTGCACTCCGACGTATGCATCGGCCGAAAT
>CALICC010000041.1 GCA_938049325.1 uncultured Ilumatobacter sp.
CTTCCTCGCGTCCGACGATTCATCGTTCGTGAGCGGCGTGGCGTTGCCCGTCGACGGTGGATACGTGGCCGGACACTCGTACGGCATCAGCGAGCTGGTGTTCGGCTGACTGAAGTCGACCGCGTGGCGACGTTGGGGTCCGATCACGCCGACCGATAGAGTCCTGGGGCTGTTCGAGGTGGACCTCGAACCCTGTCGAAAGAAGTCGAAAGAGACCATGGCAAACATCAAGAGCCAAAAGAAGCGCATTCTCACCAACGCCAAGGCCCAGGAACGCAATAAGGCGATCCGCGCCGAGGTTCGCACCCGCACGAAGGCCGCACTCGCCGCTGGCGACGCCGACGGCGAGGCCACTCGCGCCGCCATTGCCCGCATCGACCGGGCCGTCGCCAAGGGTGTCATTCACAAGAACACGGCTGCTCGCAAGAAGAGCCGCCTGATCAAGCAGATCCGTACGTCGGCCAGCTGACCCCACAGAATTCGAGCAGACGGCGTCGCCTTCGGGCGGCGCCGTTTGTCGTTTTCGGACGTAGACCGTCGACGGCAAGACGACTCGCGTCGAGCGAGACAGGTCGCGGCGGTTCAGGCGCTGACGAGCAGACGGTCGTTCAACGAACCCTCCACTCCGAAGAGGCGCTCGCGCCACGTTTCGAGCAGCTCGGTCGTGTCGTGGTCGTCGGGGTGGAAGTCTTCGCGGTTGTAGTCGCGCACGTGGCGCCAGACCGCCTTGGTGAAGAACGGATTCTGCTTGATCCGCCGCAAGCTCGTACGCAGCGCGCCGCGACGGTACGTCTCGCGGTCACCGATCATGGCCCCGGCGATTTGCAGGGCCATCCCGCCGAGAAACGACAGGCAGATGTAGTTCATGGTCCAGCGCCGGGTGCGCTCGGTTCCACCGACATGCTTGTAGACGTCGAACGCAACCGCCTTGTGCTCTGACTCTTCGAGTGCGTGCCACACGAACACATCGACCATCTCCGGCGCACCGATCAGCTCTCGCGCCGACTCGTGGGTGAGGATCACCTCGGCGAACGTGGCGGTGAAGTGTTCGAGCGCCGCCGTCATCGCGAGATTTGCGTGCGGCGACACCATTTTCGCTCGCCAACCCAAACCCTTCTTGGTGATTCGCTCGACCAGCTTGGTCGGATAGCCCAGGGCGTCGAGGCGGTCGTTGAGCACTCGGTGCTCGCGACCGTGAACGGCCTCCTGCCCGATGAATCCCGCGACCTGGCGCTTCAACTCCGGGTCGGTGATGTCGTTGCGAAAATGGCGCACGGATCGGACGAAGAACTCTTCGCCATCGGGAAAGACGCCGGACAGCGATGCCAGCGTGTGGCTCATGAACAGGTCGCCGTCGCCCGCGAAGTACTTCGGCAAGTCCACCAGAGACTCCTCGAACGACATCCGACGGGTGGGTACTGGCCGCTGCGCTGTGACTCCCATGACGTCATCGTAGAGAAATTGAGAGATTAACTCAATCCCTCAATTCTGATACGTTCGTCACATGGGCGCAGCGACCACCTCGAAGGGAGAGATCTCGCGCCAGGCGATCCTTGGCGCCGCCGTACGCCGCTTCGGGTCGAACGGCTATCGGTCGTCCAGTGTTGCCGACATCGCTCGCGATGCCGACGTGAGCGGCAGCCTCGCCTACGCCTACTTCGACAACAAGGAAGACCTGTTTCTCGCCGCGCTCGACCACGACGTGGCGACGCTCATCCAGGAAGGTGTGTCGACCATCCTCGAAACGCCAGGCGATCAGTCGTGGCGCGACACGCTGATCTTCTCGCTCGTGAGCGCGCTCGACGACCATCCACTCGCACGCCGCGTTCTGGCCGGGCTCGAACCTCGGGCCACCGGTCGCATGATCGAACTCCCCGCGTTGAACGAGCTCCGCAAGGCCATGGCCGACCGGCTCCGAAGTGACCAGGAACTCGGCCTGATCCGCACCGACATCGACCTCGAATCGATGGGCCGGGGCATCGTGTCGATCTACGTGTCGATGCTGATGGCCGTCGTGCAATTCGGCAACGAGGGCATCGAGGCCTACGGGCCCGACGTGATGAACGTGCTCGGCGCCGCGATCGACGCCACCGACTGACGGCTCAGCGCAGCTTCGACAGCCGGGCCACGAGGACTTCCATGATCAGCTCGGCATCGAGGTCGGTGCCACCACGCAGATCGAGGTCGGCTGCGGCCAGCAGTTCCATCGCCCGCTTCGTCGAAGCTCCACCGAGCCGGTTGTAGTTCTGCAGTGCCTTCTTGGCAGGGAACCCCTTCAACCCGGTGGCCGCTGCGGCGTCTTGTTCGCTGCGGGCATTCGCTCCGTCGAGGCGAGCCAAGCCGGCGTAGTGGTTGTGCAGCGTCGACATGATCTGGAGTGGATGACGCTTGCCGCCGTGAATCATGCGGCCCATCAGCGTGAGTGCCTTCGTCGTGTCGCCGGCAGCGATGGCATCGGTGAAGTCCCACGGCGGCACTCCCCCGGCTTCGCCGAGAAACGGCTCGATGTCGGCTTCCGACAGCGTGGCGCCATCGCCGTAGGCGCCGCGCAATGTCGCGAGTACGCCGTCGAGGCGCCCGGGTTCCTCACCCAACCAATCGGTCAGACGTTGGATCGCACGCGGGTCGATCGACACGCCGGCGGACTTGATCTGGTCGCGAATCCACGTCCCGCGATCGCCGGCCTTCTTCGGCGGGGCTGTGGCGATCACCGTGCCCACGGCCTTGACGCCGTCGGACAGCTTCTTCGACATGCGTCCCTCGCCACCTTCGGCGAGCACGAGGTCCGACGAGTCGAGCGGGTTGTCGAAGTAGGCCAGCAGCGCAGGAAGGTCGTCGACGTTGAAGCGACTCACGCCACGAGCGACGATGACTCGCTTGTCGGTCAGGAACGGCGGTGTTTGGGCGGCGTCGACCACGAGGCGCAGCTCGTAGTCCTCGGCATCGAACTCGTCGACCATCATCGACCGTTCGCCATCTCCCACGAGCGTGTTGACGAGGTCGGCAACAGCGGTGCGTACGAGCGACTCGTCGTCACCGGTCAGAAGGTAGATCGCCATGAGTGTCGGCAGTATTGCGTGAAATCCGCAACAGCACGACCAGGACGATCAAGACGAGCACCCAACCCACGATCTGCGCATGCGGTCCGGGTTCGAGGCGAGCGCCGATCATGGCCACGGTGTCGACCCACCGCGTGCCGAGCCGCGCCGGGAACATGACAACGGTCGCCACCTGCGGGACCGAACCCGCGAGAAGCGCGGCGGGGAGGCCGTAGAGCATCACCGCACCGGCGACGGGAACGGCGAGCAGGTTGGCGGGAATGCTGACCAGCGGGAGGCGACCGAAGACCAGCACACTGGGAATCGCGACCCCGAGCTGAGCGCCGAGCGTGACCCCGAGCGGCAGGGCGAAGAGGCGCATTCCCCGGAGCCGGGCGAGGCGCGTGGCGATCCACGGCCCCACTCCGCTCACCCCAGCCGTTGCGCCGACCGACAACCAGAACCCGACCGACAGCACCAGGAGCGGGTCGACGAGGACCAAACCCAACACGGCAACGGTCAGGATGCGGATCGATGATCGCTCACGGCCCAACACGAACGCGGTCGCCGAAAGACCCGCCATCACCCCCGCTCGCACGATCGATGGCTCGAACCTGGTCAACATGACGAACCAGATGATCAAGCCGACGGTGACCGTCCATCGAGCGGCGGGTCGCAATCGGCGCAACACCGGCCCGGCCGCAGCCAGGAGAAAACTCACATTCTGGCCAGACACCGCCGTCAGGTGCGACAGTCCACTGGCCCGGAATCGCTGGATCATCGCCCGTGGCTGATCGCGGTCATCACCGACCACCAGGCCGCGAAACAGCGCGCCGTCATCGTGTGGCAGCGTGGCGCCAGCTCGCTCGATCATCGCCCTCACTCGATTCGAGGCGATGCTCAGCCCGCCGACCGATCGCACGTCGCTCGCCCATTCGACCTCGAACTCGCCGACCACGTGCTGCCAAGCAACCCGACCGGCACGTTCGTCGGTGAGGCGTGTGCGAACGCCTTGCATTGCGACCCACTCCCCTCCGCGCCACTCCTGCGCGCGCAGCTGTCGCGCCCGCCCTCGTGTCCAGATCTCGAAGCGCTCGTCGCCGACCTGCACGATCGTCCGAGTTGCCCCCGGGTACGACTGAGGGTCGTCGACTACACGAACCCATCCGCTAAACGCACCGAGGACGTTCGGTTCGAGTGCCGCTCGGCTCTGGTCGCCGCGCACGACGCCACCACAACCGAGGCACATCGCGAGAACGAAGACCCATGTCGATCGCAAGCCCACGGCGAACACCGCGGCGCACGCCACCACGTACCCAATACTCCCGGTGGTCACCGCGACGATGACGACAACGCAGATGGCGACGAGTCGTGGCGTGCTCAGGTGGTGCCCGGTTCCAGCGCGAGTGTTGGCGTATCGTTCACCCTCAGTGTCCGTTCCAGTACCACCACGAGCGCCCGCGCCCGGCGCACCGGTGTCGCCATCGAGCGCGACCATCGCCGAATACAGCCTCACCGGCGGACCCCGCTGGTATCGCGATCGAATCCGCGTGGGCGGACCGTTCGTGGCCCTCGTGATTCCCGGGATCGTCGGAGCGATCGCCTATGGGTCGCTCCAGTTGTCGGACTCAGCGTGGAGCGGACCGGTCGGATTGATCGGCGGTTACTACGCCGGACCGACATTGCTCGCCATTGGCGCGCCGTTTGCCGACCGCAGCGTCTACCCGTTCGCGGCGGCTGCTTCAGCGGTGATGTGGCTCCTGATCGGCATGCTGGCGTCGCGTCGAGCCACGCGGAATCCGATGGCGTCGTGGTGGGATTTTTGGCGCCACTATCTGTGGATGCTGTTCGGCGTGTGGGTCGGCGTGACCGTCGCATTGGCCGTGGCAACCGTGCGAATCGGTAGCGGCGTCGTCGATTGGTGATCTGCGTCGTCGCTGCGCTGCTCACGTGGTCACCAGTTCGCTGAGGGCCAGCATCTTCGCCGGGCCGATGCCCGGCACCCGTTCGAGATCGGCCACCGATGCAAAGGGCCCGTTGCGCTCGCGCTCAGCCACGATGGCCGTGGCCGTGGCCGGGCCGACTCCTGGAAGCGTTTCGAGTTCGTCTGCCGTTGCTCGATTGACGTCGAGTGGACCCACCGGGTTCGGCGCGGCATCGCCCGCGGCCGGGGTGATCGGCGCCGCAACGTCTTCGCCCTCCTCGGGCACGTAGATGCGGCTGCCGTCGACGACCATCGACGCCAGATTCAACGCATCGAGGTCGGCCGTCGGCACGGGGCCGCCAGCCGCGTCGACAGCGTCGTCAACGCGACTCGAGGCGGGCACGACGTAGACCCCAGGGGCGACGACGGCGCCCGCCACGTGCACGCTCACGACACCCGAAGGAGGAACCGACGTCGTCGTCATCGACGTCGGAGGCGGCGCGAGTGTGGCGATGGGAACAGATGCCGATGATGCGACCGGCAGCGTTGCCTCCGATGGCGGCGGCGGCGTGCGCAACAGCCAGAACGCACCGCCGCACACGATCAGCACCGCGACCGCCGAGGTGACCAGTCGCGTCAATCCAAACCACTCGGTCCACTCGCGAACGCGATCGGCGAATGCGACCCTCGGCTCGGGTCGTTCGACCGGCTCGGGTTCGGCCAACTGTCTTCCCACGGCAACTCCTCGACTGACACGCGGGCACGCCCGCACAGATCAGGAGAGAGTCGGTCAGGCCAAGGTACCGCCGGGACCGGCGGTTGCGACTCGTAGCGGCTCCCGTACGTCGGGCCAATTGGGTCACTGGTACGTTCAGACCACCCCCTCCGAGAAGCACACCCGAGATCGCCCGCCAGCGAGACCACGCCGAAGGAGAACACGTCATGTCGACCATCGAAGAGGAAGTCCCCGCTCACCTGCGGGGCAACTGGGCTCCGGTCCAGGACGAACGCACGGTCACCGACCTCACGGTCACCGGCACGATTCCCCCTGAGCTCGACGGCCGGTACGTCCGCAACGGAGCAAACCCCATCACCGGGATGAGCGACCATCCCTTCGTCGGTGACGGAATGGTCCACGGCATCCGGCTTCGCGACGGCCAGGCCGAGTGGTACCGCAACCGCTACGTGCAGACGCCGTTCGTCGCCGACCCCGACAAGCCCGTCATCGACATGGAGGCCAGCCTCACCGACATGGCGTCATCGAAGGCCAACACGAACATCGTCGGCCACGCCGGTCAGCTCCTCGCGCTCGAAGAAGGGCACTTCCCGTACGTGCTCGACGGCGACCTCGACACCGTCGGCCCGACCGACTTCAACGGGGTCCTCAGTAGCCCGTTCACGGCGCACCCCAAGATCTGCCCGACGACCGGTGAGATGATCGGATTCGGGTACTCGATGATGGAGCCGTACCTCACGTACCTGCGCGTGTCAGCTGCGGGCGAGCTCGTACAGGTCGAGAACATCACGGTCGGCGGCCCGACGATGATGCACGACTTCAACATGACGCAGAACAACGTCGTGTTCATGGACCTTCCCGCGGTGTTCGACCTAGAGATGGCCATGCGCGGCGAGATGCCGATCCGGTGGAGCAACGACTATCCGGCTCGACTCGGCGTGATGCCGCGCACCGGCAACGACGCTGCAGTCACCTGGTACGACATCGACCCGTGTTACGTCTTCCACCCGATGAACTCATACGAGGACGGCACCAAGATCGTGATCGACGTGGCCCGCCTCAGCCACATCTGGCGTGACAGCCCGATGGACTTCCCTCAGCCCGCCCTGCATCGCTGGACGATCGACACCGTCACGGGCAGCGTTTCCGACGAACAGATCGACGACATGTCTGCTGAGTTCCCACGCGTCCCCGATGCGCTCGTTGGTCAGCAGCACCGTTACGGATACATGCTCGCCAACGCCACCGAGGCAATCACCGATCCGACCTCGGTCAACGGCGAGATCCTCAAGTACGACCTCAGCAACGGCGCCCGCTCGAGCATCGACGTCGGACGCGGGCGCCACCCCGGAGAGTCCTCGTTCGTACCGAAGCAGAACGCTGCGAGCGAAGACGACGGCTATCTCATGACGTACGTGTTCGATGCCGATCGCGACGCGAGCGAGTTCGCGATCTTCGACGCGGCGTCGATGAGCAACGAACCGGTCGCAACAGTGGCGCTCCCACGCGTGCCGTTTGGGTTCCACGGCAACTGGGTGCCGGCCGGCACCGCCAACTGACCAGCACACGCATGCAGCAACCACAGACTTCTTCGTCCTCCTCGTCGCGCCGCGGCCTCGTCGCGGTGGCCACGGCCTTGTCACTGATCGCAGCGGCGTGTAGCACCGGCAGCGACGATGCGACGCCCACCGAGCCGGCCGACTCGGAGCAGCCCGCCTCAACCAGCGCCGGCACCGACGACCCAACCCCGGACGAAACGGCGCCGGACTCGGCGGATCCCGACACGACCGAACCCGAGCCAGGAGACGGCGAGACGGTCGACAGCGAGGCGTCATCACCACCTGACGACGTGCGTCCGGCCGCCGCGTTTCCGTTTCTCGATCCGCCAACAGGTGAGCCGATCACCATCGGGCTCGTCAACACCGAGGGGTTCCCGGGCCTCGACTTCCCCGAGATCCGCCTCGATGTGACCGCTGGGGTCGACTACCTCAACCAGCACGGAGGGTTCGGCGGCAGACCGATCAACTTGATCACCTGTGAGGCCGCCGGCTCCCCCGAGAGCTCGCAAGCCTGTGCGCAGGAGATCACCGGCCAAGACGCCGACCTCGTCTTGCTCGGGCTCGATCTCTTCCCGGCCTACGACACCTACGCCGCAACCGACACGCCGGTCGTCGGCGCCATCCCGATCCTGCCCGCCGACTACACCGCTGACGCGTTCTTCCTCACCGGCGGCAACGCAACGATCATGTCGGCGGTCACCTGGGTCGCGAAGAACCACTACAACGCAGCCAACGTCGGCATCGTCACCGCGGACATCCCGGCGTCGAACGCCTCAGAGGCCACGCTCATCGCCTCGCTCGATCTCGCCGGGATCGAACACACCGTGATTCGGGGCGGCGCCAACGAAACCGATGCGGGTTACCAGGGTCTGGTCCGTGAGGTTGCAGGTAACGACCCCGATCTGTTGATCTCGCTGTACGCCGATGCGGGGTGCATCGGCGTCATGCGCGGTCGAGCGTCGCTGGGCATCACGACGCCCGTCATCGCCACCTCGACGTGTGCGACGCGCGCGGTCTTCGACGCGGTTGGTGACGACGCAGTCGGGTGGTCGTTCGTCGGCGTGGCATCACCGGCAACCTCGCCCGAGGTCGAGATCCTTCAGGAGATCCTGGCTCCGGTGTTCGAGGTCGAGCCCGAAGACGTTTCCGTCTCCGAAGTCGGTCTCGGCGGTGTGGTGCTGTTCGTCCTGATGTCGCTCGCGGTGTTCGCGAACGACCTACAGGCGACGGGCAGCGATGTCACTGCGAGATCGGTGTACGACTATCTCGGCAACGGCGAAGGGCTCACGCTGTGGCCTGGCGCCATCGAGATCGACTGCGGCGCCGCACCCGCGAGCCCGTCGGTGTGTTCGTTCACGTTCCCGTTCGGCGAGTACGTCGCCGGTGGCGAGATCCAAACGATCGACGGCCTCGAAGAGGTGTCGAGCCTCGAGTACCTGCCATGACGTGAGCGGCCTTCGCCGCCGCACCTCAGAACAGGCGGCGAGTGAGTTGCTTGCGGTAGTCGGCCGTGCGCGGGTCGTCAGGGCCCATCAGCTCGAGGAGATCGACGAACTGCTGGCGCGCCTCGTCGTCATCCTTCACGCGATCGAGCAGGGCGTTGAGCGTCGCGTCGTGATCGTCATCTGGCGTTTCACCGACACGTGCGCTCGCCGCGACCTTGCGGGTGCGCTCCGACTCGGGGATTCGTCCGAGCAGCTCGAGCGCCTCGTCACCCCGGCCATCGGCCACCAGCAGCTCACCGAGCTTGACGATCGCGTCCTCGTTCGACGGCTCCGTGCCGAGCGCCATGCGCAAACTCGCCTCGTCGCCCGCCTCGATCAACTCCGACACGGCAACCTCCGCCTCGGATGGAAGCAGCTTGTCGACGAAGTCCTGCACCGCCGACTCGGGGTACGCCCCCATGAACCCGTCGACCACAGCGCCGTCCTTCATCGCATACACCGCGGGGATCGACTGGACCTTGAACGCTTGGCTCAGACCGGGGTTGGCATCAACGTCGACCTTGGCGAGCACGACCTTGCCGCCTGTGGCATCGATGACCTTCTCGAGGATCGGTCCGAGCGTCTTGCACGGACCGCACCACTCGGCCCACAGGTCGACGACAACCGGGACCTCCTTCGACTTCGCGAGCACTTCTTCTTCGAAGTTCGCGTCGGTGATGTCAATCGCTGGCATGCCGGTGAACGCTAGCGCGACTCCCGTCGCTACTCTCAGGCTCACATGACGACCGACTCCACAACGCCGGTTCCCGGTATCGACGTCGACCGCGTCACGGCGTGGCTCACCGCCAACGTCGATGGCGCGCTCGCACCTTTCTCGTTCACCCCAATCGCCGGCGGGCACTCGAACCTGACCATGACGGTGGTTGGCGCCGACGGCCGCCGATTCGTGCTGCGCCGCCCGCCGCTCGGCCACGTGCTCGCCAGCGCACACGACATGGGGCGCGAGCACCGGATCATCTCCGGACTCCAATCATCGGCCGTCCCGGTCCCGCCGATCGCCGGCATGTGCACCGACCCCGACGTCAACGGCACCCCGTTCTACGTGATGGACTTCGTCGACGGCCACGTGCTGCGCAATGCCGAGGAGTCGTCCGCTGCGCTGAACGAAGCGGCACGCGACAACGCGAGCCGATCGTTGGTCGACACCATGGCGGCCATCCACCGCGTCGATCTCGGAGCAGCCGGGCTGAACGAACTCGGTCGTCACGAGGGGTACATCGCCCGCCAGCTCAAGCGATGGTACGGACAGTGGAACCAAGGCAAGACCCGCGAGCTCGCAGCCGTCGATCGAGTGCACGACCGGTTGCTCGAACGGATTCCGGAGCAAGGCCCGGCAACGATCGTGCACGGGGACTACCGCCTCGACAACTGCATGGTGAACGATGCCGGCGACGTGATCGCCGTGCTCGACTGGGAGATCTGCACACTCGGTGACCCGTTGGCCGACCTCGGTCTGCTGCAGGTGTATTGGACCGGCCCCGGCGATGCGGACTCGGCCTGGACCGGCAGCGCGACCACCCCCACAGGCTTCTGGAACCGGGCAGAACTGGCGACGCGCTACGCCGAGGTCTCAGGACGCGACATCAGCCGACTCGACTTCTACGTGGCGTTCGCGTACTGGAAGCTGGCCTGCATCCTCGAGGGCGTCTATTCGCGATACCTGGGGGGCGCCCTCGGCGAACAAGACCCGGCGTCACTCGACGCATTCAAACAGCAGGTCGATGCTGCTGCCGCCAACGCCGACCGACTGCTCGAGGAGATGGAGTGACCTGGAACATCGGCAACATCGGGCCCGACGGCGAACGGCTTCCTGTCGATCGAGCTGCGCTCGACGCCGAGTACGGCATCGAGCGCGCCGTGCAGGACCCGTCACTGCACGAGCCGATCCTGATCGTGATGCTCACCGGATGGATCGACGCAGCCGGCGCCGCGCTCGCCGCCGTCGAAAACCTCACGAGAGCGTGCGAGTCCACCCCGATTCTCAGCTTCGACGATGACATCTACGTCGACTACCGGGCTCGGCGTCCGACGATGGAACTGCGCAACGGGCTCAACACCAATCTCGATTGGTCGACAATCGAGATGCGCTCCGGCAAGTCGCCGGACGGGAAAGACATCTTGTTCCTCGTCGGACCCGAACCCGACATGGCCTGGCGCCGATTCGGTCGCGCCGTGGCGACACTCGCCGTCGACTTCGGGGTCACGCAGATGGTGTCGCTCGGGGCGTACCCGTTCGCCGCCCCACACACCCGACCTGCGCGACTCTCGGTGTCGTCGCCGTCGAACGAGGTACTCGAATCGGTCACGTTCGCACGCAGCTCGGTCGACGTCCCAGCCGGAATGGCCGGAGTGCTCGAACATGCGATGCACGCTCAGAAGATCCCGGCGATCGGGATCTGGGCGCAGGTTCCGCACTACGTCTCGGCGATGGAGTATCCGGCCGCATCCGTCGCGCTGCTCGACGGACTCGAGGAAGCTTCCGGTATTCGGATCGAAGCACTCGATCTGCGCAACGAGGTCGACCAGCAGCGCGCTCGCCTCGACCGGATGGTGGCTGACAAGCCCGAGCACGAGACGATGCTGACGCAGCTCGAGGAGCTCCACGATCTCGCCGACCAGCAGGCGGCCGACGGCCAGGCCGCGCTCTCAGCCGAAGAACTCGAGATGCGCTCCGGCGACGAGATCGCCGCTGAGATCCAGGAATTCTTCCGCGATCAACCGTGAAAGTACGGTCGGTGTGATGCAGGTGACATCATGAAAGTCGACGGCAGCATCGGACTCGATCTGAGCAAGGTCGGAGCAAACGCACAAGAAGTCGAGGCGGCTGGCTACTCGGGCGCGTGGACGGCGGAGACGGCGCACGATCCGTTCCTCCCCCTCGTCCTCGCAGCCGAGCACACCACCGAGCTCGAGATCGGCACGTCGATCGCTGTGGCGTTCGCACGCACACCGATGACACTCGCGAACACTGCGTGGGATCTCCAGGCGTATTCGAAGGGCCGCTTCGTGCTCGGACTCGGCAGCCAGATCAAGCCACATATCGAGAAGCGGTTCTCGATGGAATGGTCGAAGCCGGCAGCCCGAATGCGCGAGTTCGTCTTGGCGATGCGGGCGATCTGGAACACCTGGCAGACCGGCGAGAAGTTGGAGTTTCGTGGCGATTTCTACACGCACACGTTGATGACTCCGTTCTTCGCGCCGAACCCGGAGGAGCTGGGTGACTTCGGTACTCCCAAGGTCTTCCTCGCTGGTGTGGGTCCGCTGATGACCGAAGTGGCGGGCGAAGTCTGCGACGGATTCATCTGCCACGGTTTCACGACCGAGAAGTTCCTGCGCGAGGTGACCATCCCGGCGCTGGCACGAGGCCGCGCCAAGGCGGGCAAGACGATGGAAGGTTTCGAGATCGTCGGACCGTCGTTCGTTGTCACCGGCAACACCGCTGAGGAGATGGAGCAGGCCGCCGTCGGGACGCGTCAGCAGATCGCGTTCTACGGCTCGACGCCGGCGTACAAGGGCGTGCTCGACATGCACGGGTGGGGCGGACTGCAAGAGGAGCTGAACGGCCTGTCGAAGCAAGGCGAGTGGGCCAAGATGGGCACGCTGATCGACGACGAGATCCTCAACACGTTCGCCGTGGTGGCCGAACCCGAGAAGATCGCCGCTGAGTTGTCCCAGCGCTACGGCGACGTGATCCAGCGCATCAGCTTCTACGCGCCGTACTCCAGCGATCCTGATCGGTGGGCCAAGATCATGGCCGACCTCAGAGCCGCCTGACAATCGTCAGTCACGGCGCGCACAGACGTCACGCGACTAGGTCGTGAGCACTACGGCGGCACCGTCGTCATCGAACGTGATCGACGTTCCGTCGCCAGCTTGTTGGGCGAATGTCGTTGCATCGGTGAGCGTCAATTGGGCAAGCGCATCCAGGAACTCCTGTTCCGTTTCGAAGCCGAACGAGTCGACGTAGAACGACCAGTCGCCAACGACCCAGTCGGCCCAATATCGACCAGGGGTATCAGGCAGAGGCCGGTAGGCGACGTCGTGGCCGGCAACCACCCGGTTGGTACGTACCTCGCCCATGATCCGCCCGAACAAGCTCTCGGTACCTCGGTTGGTTGCGTTGATCTGCAGCTGACGACCACCGAGGTCGAATTGGTACTCGATGCTGGTCCGCCCTTCGTGCGACGGTGGAGCCGGCAACAGTTCGAACCCGTCAGGTGGCGAGAGCTCGGCCCCGTCGGGCGTGACTGCGGCGGTCGACGCGATCTCGACCACGTCGTCGACGGAAAGCCGCGTTGCGTTCACGATCAACGTCGTGCCATCGGCGAGCGGGGCGTACAGGAGCACACGCGGGCCCACCAGTTTGGTGTCCGGGTCGGTCTCGCCGACTTCCGCAGCGCCACGTTGACCGTTCACGTCGACTTCCATCAAGGACCCGACTTCGCCATCGTTCTGATCGATCTGACGCAGCAGGGACTCGAGCAGCTGCGACGGCGGTGTCGTCGTGCCTTCGATACTGGTAGCCGCGCCGGGAGGCAGCTCCCGGGCCACGAACGCCACAAGGGTCGGAGCGTCGTAGGGCGGCCCCGTACCAACGAAGGCGGCGAGGCGTTCGATACCGCTGTCGGGGTCGACGTAGAAGTCCGTACTCGCATAGCTCACCGTGGCGTCCGGCAACCCGATGTACGGAACCGCTGCTGCGTCAATCGGCGTGTTCAGCAGCTGACCGCTGGTCGACGATTCCGCGGGCGCGGTCGTCTCAGGTGCCGGCGGGCGCTCCGTCGTCACGACGACCGGCTCTGATGACTCGGCCGAGTCGAACTCGAACGCGAGCTGTTGTTCTGCCTCTGCCGGCGTGACCGTGTCGAACACGCCGGCGAACGTCTCCAACTCCGACGCGAGCTCTTGCAACGACGCATCAGTTGCCGTTGACGTCGCGACGAGGTTGAACACGGTGGGAATGTTCTCTTCGGTCAACAGCTGGGCGGTGCCTGGTTCGTCAGCGAAGATGCGTGCAGCCTCTTGCAGCGACGCGTCCACATCGAGGTACGTCCACTCGGAAACGATCGTGGTTGCTTCTGTCAGCACCGCTTCCACCTGACCGAGTTCTGCGGTCGTGGAACCCGGACGCATGTAGACCTTCAGTGCAACGCCTCCCTCCCATCCAGGGAGCGGCGCAGACCCTGGCTC
>CALICC010000042.1 GCA_938049325.1 uncultured Ilumatobacter sp.
GACGCAGCGCGAGTGAGCGGTACGACCGTCACGCCACTCGGCACCATCGCCACCACAACTGAGTACGACGATCCCTACTATCTCGCCGGACCCCTCTCCCTCGAACTCGAAGCGACCGTGCCAGGAGTCGTGGCGCTGCTGTACCGCGACGTGGACCCAGATGACGGCGCCCTCGCAACGTTCTGGCGGGTCTTCTACTCCTGACGGTCCACTGTCGCCTGCGCACCAACGCTCGAAGTCCGCAGCGCCGCGGCACACCCCTTCTCTGGGCGATCCGCGACCTCGACGGTGCACAAACGCCCAGAGAAGGGGTGTGGGGGCTCGGTATCGCGAACGCTGACACACCCCTATGCGCATGATGTCGCCATGGGATCGAAGGTCAAAACCACGTTCGCGTGCACCGAGTGCGGCGCGCAGAGCCCCAAGTGGGCGGGGCGCTGCAACGAATGCGGCGATTGGAACACGCTGGTCGAAGAGTTGGTCGGCGGCTCCGATCCTGCCGACGCTCCCCTGGCACCCAGCAAGCGTTCTGGCCCGGTTCGTATCGGTGACGTCTCGACCTCGAGCGCACGTCCGGTCTCAACGGGGATCGACGAACTCGACACGGTGCTCGGTGGAGGTCTGGTCGCCGGCTCGGTCACGTTGCTCGGTGGCGAACCAGGCATCGGCAAGAGCACGTTGTTGCTGCAGCTCGCAGCCGCTCGTACCGGCACCACGTTGTATGTGAGCGCCGAGGAAAGTGCACAGCAGGTACGCATCCGCGGTGAGCGACTGGGCGCAATGCGACCCGATCTGTGGCTACACGCCGAAACGTCACTCCCCCACGTCATCAGGGCGATCGACGAAACCGAGCCCGAGCTGGTGATCATCGACTCGATCCAGACCATCGCCGACCCCGAACTCTCGTCTGCGCCCGGCAGCGTCGGTCAGGTCCGCGGCTGCGCGCACCGCTTGGTGACCGAAGCGAAAGACCGCAACATCGCCGTCGTTCTCGTCGGCCACGTCACCAAAGAAGGCAGCCTCGCCGGACCGCGTGTGCTCGAACACGTCGTCGACACCGTGCTGCAGTTCGAAGGCGACCGTCATCACGCGTTGCGTCTTCTCCGAGCGGTCAAGCATCGCTTCGGCCCCACGAACGAACTCGGCCTGTTCGAAATGGTCGGCGAGGGCCTTGTCGCCGTGCCTGACCCGTCCACCATGTTCCTCGCCGACCGCCGCACCGGCGTCGCCGGATCGGCGGTCGTACCGACGATGGAAGGCAAGCGCCCGATCGTTGTCGAGTTGCAGGCGCTCACCACCGACAGCGTGCCGAACGTGCCCAGTCGGCGCAGTGCACAGGGGATCGACGGCGGGCGACTCTCGATGTTGATGGCGGTGCTCGGACGGCGCGGCCGACTTCCCGTCGGCGAACAAGACGTGTACGCGTCGGCAGCTGGCGGCGCACGCTTGAACGAGCCGGGGCTCGATCTCGGGATCTGTCTTTCGGTTGCGAGCGCGATGTGCGACACGCCGCTTCCGGCCGACCTCGCCATGTTCGGCGAAGTCGGGCTGGGTGGCGAAGTCCGGCAGGTGAGCCACGCTCAGCGACGCGTCACCGAGGCTGCCCGGCTCGGATTCCGCCGCGTCGTCGTGCCCGCCAAGTCACCGGATCCCGCTGATGAACTCGACGGACAGGTCACGCTGCTGCGCGTGAACACACTCGTCGAAGCGCTGCGCGCCGCAGGGCTCGATGCTTCGGCGAGCGGCCTACGCGCAGTCTGAACACACTTTGACCGACCAGATCGCGAGCCCCGGCTACTCTCGACGTCAGCTCGGCGTCTCCCACGTGACATCCAACCGAATTTCATGGAGGAACCATGAGTCGACGTGTAGCCATCGCGACGGTCGCCGCGATCACCAGCGTTGTTGTACCTGGCACCGCGAACGCGCAGGTCACCGATCCACCGGTGGTGACCATCACGTCGGTCGAAGATGTTCGCCCGGGCGACACCGTCACCGTCACATACGACCCAACGCTCGAGATTCCTGACGGCGACCCCGCACTCGGCACCACGGTCACACCGCGACACTTCGTCGGCATCTGCGACGCCGATCTCACCGAGCTCTTCGAGATCCGGAGCTCTTCGTGTGCCGGCGTCGATCTCGACATCGGGTCGGGCACCGTCGAGATTCCGATCGAACGATTCATTGACGATGCCGGCCGCCCGCTCGACTGTGTCGCTGCGGAGTTCGGATGTGTCGTCGGCTACTTCTACGGCTACGACGCAGCGTCCGACGATGGCGGGTTCGACATCATCGCGCTACACACAGCGGTCTTTCCGATCGCGTACGCCCAAGAGGAGTCGATCAACGAAGGTGCACCGGTCGCACCCGCGGGCCAGCCGGTCTCGATCGAAACCGTCGGCAGCCCCACCCGTCTCGACGGAGCCGTTGCTTTTGCGATGGTCTGCGGCCTCGACGGCGGGGGCCTCGAGACGATGTTCTGCGACCCCGACGTCGGCTCCGTCGAGGTCGACTTCGACGGTGCGTTCAGTGGCTCGATCAACATGCCAACCAGAATCGCCAACGGTGACGCGACGCAAGACTGCACCGTCGGTCGCGGCTGCATCATCGTCTTCGCCGTCATCGACCTCGATCTGCAACCGCTGTACGGATCCGGCCAATGGGTTCGAGCACTCCTCGACGGCTAACGCTTCAGCAAACCGCCGGCGCGTGTCATGTGCCCTGGAACCACATGCCATCTCGGGCGTCGTGCCGGCTGACCCCGAACTAGACTTGGGTCATGGAGGCCCGATATCAGAGCGCCAACGAGGACATGCGCAACGCGCTTGCTCGCGTCGCTCCCGGAACGCCACTCCGCGACGGCATCGAGCGCGTCGTCCGGGCCCAAGCCGGAGCGCTGCTCGTGATCGACGACAGCGCCGATGTCTTGTCGATCTGCTCGGGCGGCTTCCTCGTCGATGCGCCCTACAGCCCGCAGCGACTGTCCGAACTCGCCAAGATGGACGGCGCGATCATCATCTCGAGTGATGGCGGACGTATCGCACGCGCCAACGTCCACCTAGTTCCTGACCCCACTGTTCCCACAAGCGAAACCGGCACCCGTCACCGCACGGCCGAACGCGTCGCACGTTCACTCGGCGTACCGGTGGTATCGGCCAGCGAGGAGATGGGCGTCATCAACGTGTACGCAGGTGGCGGCAAGCGCCAGCTCCAAGAGATCGGTCGGCTGCTCGAACGCGCCAACCAGGCACTCCAAACGCTCGAGCGTTACAAGAAGCGACTTGACGACTCGATTGCCAAACTCACCGCTGCCGAGGTCGAAGATGTCGCCACCCTGCGCGATGCTGCGGCGGTCGTCCAGCGCGGCGAGATGGTCCATCGGATCGCTGACGAGATCGAAACCATGATCGTCGAGCTCGGCGTCGACGCCCGGCTCCTGCGGTTGCAGCTCGACGAGTTGTACGGGGAGATCGACGACGAACTCGAACTCGTGGTGGCCGACTACGTCGCAGACCACGACGCATCGAAGAGTGTGCTCGCGCTGATGTCACGTGTCACCGACGACGAAATTCACGACCTGCGCTTGGCGGCGGCGTGCCTGAAGGGTGTCGAGGAGGTCGACGACCTGGACGAATCGGTCACCCCGCGCGGCTTGCGGGTTCTCAATCGCACACATCGCTTGTCACACGACTCCGCGGCAGCGATCGCCGATCATTTCGACGGGTTGTCGAAGCTTCAGCGAGCAACCATCGCCGACATCTCAGCCGTCGATGGGATCGACGAGCTGACCGCGGCTGAAGTACGCGAGACACTCACCCGCGTGACCGAGTCGGCGATTCTCGACCAGTACAACTAGCCGCGCCGACGTTCGCCCGTCAGGTCGGGTCAGGTCAGGTCAGGTCGGCGAGCGTGACACCGTCGAGTGACTCGATGATGGTCAACCCCGGCCGCGGGTCGACGTTGACCACGTGCGGCACTGCCACCGTCCGACACCCAGCAGCGAACGCCGACGCCACTCCGGTAGGCGAGTCTTCGATGGCCAGGCAGTCAGCAGGCGCAACACCCACGAGGGCCGCAGCCGCCAAATACGAGTCGGGTGCGGGTTTACCGCTGTCGATCTCGTCGCCGGTGATCGACCCGACGAACACGTCGGCGGGCGCCTCGGCGAGCACCGCTTCTGCGAAACGGCGCCACGACATCGTGACCAGCACGCACGGAAGCCCGGCGTCACGCGCCTCGATCAACAGCTCACGCGCTCCGGGTCGCCACGGCAGATGTTCACGGCACCGGGCGATCACGGCGTCGAGCAGCCGATCGACGATCGCCTCGGGCTCGAGATCGACACCACCGCGATCGCGAAGTTCGATCGCCGCGTCGATCAAGTCGAAGCCGACGACCGAGTGAGCGTCATCGGCCGTCCACGTGCCACCGAACTCCTCGACAAGCGCAAGTTCACTCGCGATCCAGTACGGCTCGGAGTCGACGATCGTCCCGTCCATGTCGATCAGCAGTGCCCGAATGTCGCTCACGCGCGGCAGTCTGGCGCGCGCCACACCGCTTTACTCCCGCAACCCTCGACGATCGAGAAGGCGAGGGTTGGATCAGCTGCGGAAGACGGTGATCTTGTCTTCGCCGATTGCCTCGCGACGCTCGGGGTCGTCGATGCCCTGACCTTCGCCGGGGGCGAGGCACAGCACTCCGAGCTTTCCTTCGGCTTTGTTGTGGTGGACGGCCAGTGCCGCCTCGCCCACCTGATCGAGCGAGTACGTGTCGGTCAGGAGCGGCTGCAGGCGACCATCGCACAGCGCCTTGTTGGCAGCCCAGGACTCGGCGTAGTTCGCGAAGTGCGACGACACGAGCTTTTTCAACTTCATCCAGAAGTGGCGGTTGTCGAACTCCACCATGTAGCCGGACGTCGCGGCGCAGGTGACGACCGTGCCGCCACGCTTGGCAGCGAAGATCGAGGCGCCCATGGTCGAACGACCCGGGTGCTCGAACACGATGTCGACGTCTTCCCCCTGGTTCAGTGCGCGGATGTCCTTGCCGAAGCGACGCCATTCCTTCTCGTCCTGCGTGTGCTCGTCTGACCAGAACTGGTAGTTCGCCGCCTTGCGGTCGATGACGGCCTCGCAGCCCATCTTGTTCAGCATCGCTGCACGCTCCGGCGACGAGACGACGCCGATGGGCGTGCCACCACCGTTGAGCACGTACTGCACGGCGTAGCCGCCGATACCGCCGGTTGCTCCCCAGATCAAGACGCTGTCGCCCTGTTTCATGCGGGCGCCGTTGTCGCTGACGAGCATGCGGTACGAGGTCGAGTTGCACAGACCGTTGACGGCCGACTCTTCCCACGTCAGGTGCGTGGGCTTGGGCATCAGCTGGTTGGCCTTCACGATCGACAGGTCGGCGAGACCACCGAAGTTCGTCTCGAATCCCCAGATGCGCTGGTTGGCAGCGAGCATCGAGTCGTCGTGAGCCGACGGGTCTTGGTCGTCGACGTGGTTGCACTGGACGGTGACGCGGTCGCCAGGCTTCCAGTTGCGCACAGCCGCGCCGACACGAAGCACGACACCCGAGGCATCGGAGCCGACGATGTGCTCGTCGCGCTGGTGGCGGGCGGCGAACTCGCTCTCACGGGCCAACCGGTCGAGGAACCCGAAAGTCGGCAGCGGCTCGAAGATCGACGTCCAGACCGTGTTGAAGTTGATGCTCGACGCCATCACCGCGATGTACACCTCGTCGGGAGCGAGCTCCGGTGTGCGCACCTCGTCGACGTGCAGCGACTTGCGCGGGTCCTTGTCCCACGACTCGACGCCTTCGAACATCGCTGCTTCGTCGCGCTTGACGTACGCCGCCCGGTAGCTCTCGGGGATGGGGAGGTTGGCGATGTCTTCGCCACTCGCGCCGGACTGGATCGCTTCGAGAATCTGCTCCATGCCCCGAAGCTACCGATGGGTAACCCCGTCAGCCAAGCCGACGGCTCGTTCATCGCGCCGACCGTGACCAACGCCTCAGCTTTGTTACCACCGGGTAGAGCGCGGCTACCGTTGACACATGGCTTCTACAGGTTCCTACATCGTCGCTGGCGCTCGCACTCCCATCGGAAAGATGAGCGGCGCCCTCGCATCCTTCTCCGCCGCTGACCTCGGTGGCATCGCGATTGCCGAGGCGCTCGCACGCGCCGGCGTTGCTCCCGACGAGGTGGATCACGTGATCATGGGCCAGGTACTCATGGCCGGGCAGGGCCAGGTGCCGAGCCGCCAGGCTGCAACGAAGGCCGGCATTCCAATGAACGTCCCGGCGGTCAACATCAACAAGGTGTGCCTGTCGGGCCTCAACTCGATCTATCTCGCTCACCAGATGGTTGCGATGGGCGACGCCGACATCGTCGTCGCCGGCGGCATGGAGTCGATGACCAACGCTCCATACCTCGCCGACGGTGCTCGTGGCGGTTTCCGCTACGGCAACACCGAATTGCGCGACGCGATCATCGCCGATGGCCTGTGGTGCTCGTTCGACTCGTGCCTGATGGGCCTCGGCACCGAGCGCTACACCGGGGAGACCAGCATCACTCGCGAGCAACAAGACGAGATCGCGGCTGCGTCGAATCAACGAGCGGCGGCGGCGATCGAGGCCGGCAAGTTCAACGACGAAATCGTCACCGTCTCGGTCCCCCAACGCAAGGGCGATCCGATTCTGGTCGAACATGACGAAGGCGTCCGCGGCAACACGACCATGGAAACCCTCGCCGGCATGCGTCCCGCATTCGACAAGGAAGGCACCATCACCGCCGCCAACGCGTCGCAGCTTTCCGACGGCGGTTCAGCCGTCATCGTCATGTCGAAAGAAGCTGCTGAGCAGCGCGGCGTCACGCCGCTCGGTGAGATCCTCGGCTACGGCATGGTCGCCGGCCCCGACAGCGCCTCGCTGCTGACGCAGCCGAGCCGGGCCATCATGCAAGCCGCCGAGAAGGCCGGCGTCGCAGTCGGTGACCTCGATCTTCTCGAGATCAACGAGGCCTTCGCCGCCGTCGGCCGAGCATCGATCGACGAACTCGGCGTGTCGGATGACATCGTCAACGTGAACGGCGGAGCGATTGCGCTCGGGCATCCGATCGGCATGAGCGGCAACCGGCTCGCGCTGACACTGCTGCACGAGCTGGGCCGCCGAGGTGGCGGCGTCGGCGCTGCGGGCCTCTGCGGCGGCGGCGGTCAGGGCGACGCCATCGTCGTCAAGACAGTGTGAGCAACGAGTTGAGAGTTTCGATCTCGTCGGTGTTGTATTCCACCGAAGGTGCTCCGAAGAACACTCGACGCGTCATCCGACCACGGAACGCTGACGGAATGGCACAATCAGTGACTTTAGTTGCTCGACGTTGACATTTGGCAGAGCATTTCGTAACGTAAGCGCAACAACTTGATCGTTCGAACGCTCGACGTGCTCAACAGCACACAGAGAAGTTCGACACCTTCTGAGGCATCATCAATCCGAACCGGCCCGTCCGCCCGCTACCGGTTCGAGGAGATGGTGCCTCAGTTCATTTTCGGACCAAGCCGTGCGGCCCAGATCCCGATCGAACCGCAGCGTCGAGTCAGTGACCTGGCGAATCCTCGGCAACGTTGCGACGACCTTCGAGCGCTCGGCCAAGCGTGAGCTCGTCCGCGTATTCGAGGTCGCCACCAACGGGGAGCCCGCTGGCAATGCGGGTCACGGTCAACCCGATCGGCTGGAGGAGGCGCGCCAGGTACATCGCGGTCACCTCGCCCTCGGTGTTGGGGTTCGTGCACAAGATGACTTCGTCGATCCCTTCCGGGTCGATGCGGGCGACCAACTCGCGGATCTTGAGATGCTCGGGACCGACACCTTCGAGCGGGCTCATCGCACCCTGAAGCACGTGATACCGACCGCGGAACTCGCCGGTCTTCTCGAGCGCCACGATGTCGCGCGACTCTTCGACGACGCACACGACGCTCGTATCGCGTCCGTCGTCTTTGCAGATCGGGCACAACGTGTCGTCGGCGACATTGAAGCACCGCTCGCAGAATCGCACGCGCGCCTTCGCGTCACTGATCGCGTCGGCAAGCCGCGCCACGTCGTCGGCGGGAATCTTGAGGAGATGGAACGCGATCCGTTGCGCTGACTTCGGCCCGACGCCGGGGAGCCGACCGAGTTCGTCGATCAGGATCTGGACGGGCGCTGTGTAGGTCGTGTTGGCCATGCGAGGGAAGGTCCTTGGCGAGATCAGTAGGTGTCGTCGACGAGTTCGGAACCCGGAAACGCTTCGGCCAAGCGGTCGATCGGTGTCTTGACGCTCTCGGGCGGCGCGTCGATGAGCTCGTCGAGGTCGACCTCCTCATCGTTGGGCAGCGTGTCGGCAAGGGTTTGCAGCCCTGCATCAGGATCGGGTTCGGCGCCGCGGGCACGCGCTTCGTCGGCGATCGCTCGACCATTGGCCACCGTCGTGGTCGTCGGCGACGCATCTGCCGATTCGGACGCCGCAGCGTCGATGGTTGGACGCTCGACCGGCTCGGTCACATCGGCACCGTCCGGCACGGTCACATCGGCCCCGTCCGGCACGACACTCAGACGAGCTGCAGGATCGTCGGCCGGCGCCTCAGGGAGTCCAGGAGTTGGGGCGAGGTCGTGAGCGAGCGCACCTGAGGTCGACGCCATGTCGGGCGACCCGATGACTCCCGCAGGCGGTGCGGCCTCGACGCTGGCCGCGCCACTGGGCTCCGAGAGGGTGGCGCCGCCGCCACCACCGCCAGATCCGCCACCGCCATCGTTGCCGCCACCGCCGTCGACGATCATTTCAACTGCAACCGGCGAGCCAACGTGCTCGGCAACCGCAGCTTCGACCTCGGCGCGCAACCCCTCGCACTTCTCGCGATGCGGTGCATTGGGGAGCGCGATGGTCAGCGATCCGGGTGCCGACGCAACGAACTGTGCGGGCGCAAACCGCGCCCGGATCATGCCCTTGAACTTCGAGCGGATTGCGGACCAGTCATCAGGCGAGACAGCTCCTCCCCCGCCGGAAGATGCGCTCGCAGCTGCCGGCGCCGGTTCAGGAGCGGCCGGAGCTGGTGCAGGCGCCGGGCTCGCTGCGGCCGGGGGCGCAGACTCCGGCGCAACAGCTGGCTCGGCGACCGGCGCGGTCGGCGGTTCCGCTGCCGGAGTAGGCGCCGCGTCAGGTGCGGGAGCTGGTGCAGGCGTCGGGCTCGCTGAGGCGACTCGCGAACCCAGCTTGCGTTTGCCCGTGTCGGGGTCGACGGGGGCAGGAGTTGCCGGAGCTGGGGCCGCCGCCGCTGGAGCAGCTCCAGCAGCTGGCACGGCGGCACCTGCCGCCACTTGACGTTCGAGCTTGTGGAGCCGCGCCGCGAGACCGGCGACATCGTCGGTGAGCTGTTCGGACGTGAGCTGGACGATCGCGACGTCGAGCAACACTCGCGGATCAGGAGCTTGACGCATCTCGGTCAGCGCTTGACCGAGATGTTCGATCCCGCGCACGAGGCCTGCCGGTCCGAGTCGCCGCGAGACGTCCGTGAGCGCTTCGAGGCGCTGCGACGGCAATTGCACGAGCTCGGGCGCCATGAGCGAGAGGAACCCCTCCCGCAAGAACCGGATCAGTTCCTCGGTCACCGTGCGCGGGTCGCGGCCTCGGTTGATCGCCTGCGCGAGCATCGTGAGCGCACGTCCCGGCTCGTGCTCGATCATGGCTTCGACGAACTCTTCGACGGCCATCACCTCGGCTGCGTCGCCGCCGGTGTTCGCCACGAGTTCGAGCGCCGAGAGTGTGTCACGGGGCGACCCCGCCCCCTGCGCGATGACCTGCTCGACGGCTTCGTCGGTGACGGTGAGTCCGGCATCTTCGGCAACCCAGCGAACGTGCTCGTGCAACGTGTCGGCTCCCAGCAGGTGGAAGCGGAGATGCTGTGTGCGGCTCCGGATCGTGTCGGACATCTTCTGCGGGTCCGTCGTGGCCAACACGAAGACGACATGCGGAGGAGGTTCCTCGAGCGTCTTCAGCAGCGCGGCCTCCGCCCCCTTCGAGAGCATGTGTACCTCGTCGAGGATGTACACCTTGTGGCGCCCGGGTGTGCCCAGAGACGCTTTCTCGATCAGGTCGCGCATCGCATCGACACCGTTGTTGCTCGCAGCATCGAGCTCGTGCACGTCGTAACTGGTGCCCTTTTCGACGGCGACGCACGACTCGCATTCGCAGCACGGTTCACCCTCTGCCGGGTTCTGGCAGTTGAGCACCTTCGCGAGAATTCGCGCCGACGAGGTCTTGCCGGTTCCGCGCGGCCCCGAGAACAGATACGCCTGGCCCTCACGACCCTCGGCAACCGACGATCGGAGTGCCTTGACGATGTGGTCCTGCCCTTTGAGCTCGGAGAAGCGGCGGGGCCGGTAGCGGCGGTACAACGACTGGGTGGCCATCGCCGCTCACACTACCGACACGTAGCCGAGCCCCTCCGCTGACACCGGAGCGATACGAGTTCGGCGCACGGGCCGAACGGAGCGGTCGACAGTCAACGGGGTGCTCGCACCACCGATGATTCTCGGCATACAGTCGCAGCGTGGCGATGTCTCCAGACACCCGACGACGAGTCGTGATGGCCGTGGTCGTCCTGATCATCGTGGCCTTCGTGCTCACGACGACCGCCTGCACCAGCACCACCGATGAGTCTGGCGCCGCGGTCACCGACGGCGAGCGTCTTTCGGCAACCGTGTACCCGACGGTGATGGGTGACATCTGCAGTGAGAGTGACGTTGCGCTCGCTCAGCTGCCGCCGCCCGAGGAGTCTGGGCAGGCCGAATGGGTCGACGCCGTGGCGCTCGTGCTCCTCGACGAGGCCGCTGCGTTCGACGTTCTATTCGTCAGCGACTCGCGGCGAAGCGACCACCTCTCGTTCGTGGTCAACACCGAGCAGCAGGCCGCCGAATGGGCGAACCTCGCCGCGGCGCTGCGCAACGGCGACAGCGAGGCGCTCGCCGCGTCCACCGACGAGATCG
Source organism: uncultured Ilumatobacter sp. (assembly GCA_938049325.1). GTDB lineage: Bacteria > Actinomycetota > Acidimicrobiia > Acidimicrobiales > Ilumatobacteraceae > Ilumatobacter_A. The sequence continues at coordinate 11,020 of CALICC010000042.1, forward strand.
CCGCACTGACCCTCGGACGAAACGATCTCGCCGCCGAAATGGGCCTCGACGGCTGCCAGGAACGACAGATCGGCGGATGAGAACGCCCCCGCTCGCCGCCCGAATCCATCGCGCACCGCTCAGCCACTCCCGCACTAGCCTCGGCGCATCGTGATCGAAGTAGCCCGTTCCCCGATGCGTCGAGCCGCGCCACGATCGCCGCGGACGCTCCAGCGCCTGTTCGCGAGCGCGTTCGTTGCCATGCTGACCGTGCTCGGACTCGGATTCGGCACCGCGCACGCCGACAACACCGTCACCAATTCGTCGCCGCCGAACGGCGAGTCGATCAATCAGTCGCCTGACGAGATCCTGATCGGTTTCGCCGAAGAACTCGGCGAAACCAACGACATCGACCTGTTCTGCGAGGCCGACGCGATCGCAGTACCCGATCCACAGGTGCTCGACGACGGAAAGACACTGTCGGTCGAACTCACCGAGCCGCTGCCGAGCGGCACGTGCACCGCAAACTGGCTCGTCAGCAACACCGACAACGAGCCGAACGGACGCGGCTCCATCAACTTCGTGGTGCAGAACGACACGCCGACCGAAACGGTCGCGCCCGACGCCGACGCTCCCGCCGATGCGGTCACCACGCCTCCAGTCGACGGCGAAGCCAGCACCGTCGAAATCGCTGACACCAACAGCGAGACCGACGCCGAGGTCATCGACCTGTCGGTCGCTGGTCGCGGGCACGCCTCGGTCTGGCTCGCGCGCCTCATCTCGACCATCGGCATCGCCACGCTGTTCGGCGCACTGTTCGTCATCACCGCAGCGTGGCCCGAGGGTGTCGAATACCTGGTCACGATCAAGTTCCTGCGTGCGGTATGGATCGTGGCGCTGATCGGCACGTTGCTGTTCACCGCCACCGCGGCCGGTGTGGTGACGCCCGAGGCGGGAGGCAGCGGATTCAGTCCGTCGACGTGGCTCGACCTCCTCGACGCCGGATGGGCCGGCCGGGCGCTCCTGCTCCGCCTGATCTTGTTGATCGGCGCCGGATGGGTCGCGTTCCGACCCGACCGAGCCATCGATCCCACCACTCAGCTCGCTGCACTCGGTGTTCCCGGCCTGTGTGCTGCACTGCTCGGCGTGTCACGCACGATGGGTGACCTGGCAGCACTCGGCGTCTTGATGGGCATCATCCACGCCCTTGCCATGTCGGTGTGGATCGGCGGTGTCATCCTCGCAGCCCGAGTGATCGTCTCAGGTCCGGGCGAAGAAGACCTCGTGCACGCCGTGCGCGGCTTCAGCCGTGTGTCGGTGCCCGCCATCGCGATCACGATCATCACGGGCATCATCCAGATGGTTCGCCTCGACGGTGATGCGCTGTTCCAATCAGGCCACGGCCGCGTCGTGCTCCTCAAAGTCGTCGTGGTCGCGGCGATGATCTTCGTGGCCATCTCGGCCCGCCAGTTCATTGCTCAACGCGTCAACCGTGCGCAACAGTTGAGCGTGCCGCTCGCCGATCGTCTCCGCCGAGCGTTTGGCGCCGAGGCCGGCATCGGAGTGGTCACCCTGGCACTCAGCTCGTGGCTGCTGGCCTTCATCCCACCCAACATCGACCCGGTGCCTCCAATCGACTACGCGGTGACGCAGAACCATACGGTCGAGCAGGCCGACTTCGAAGTCGACATCAGCTTCACCGACAACACGGTCGGACTCATCGGCATCGAAGTCGACGTCAAGGCGCCCGCCGAGGGCATTTCCAATCTCGTCGTCGTGCTGACAGGACCGACCCCACAAGACGGCGGCTTCCGCCAACCGGTCCCGCTCACCGAACCCGGCATCGCCGTTCGCAAGGAAGCCAACGGCTTCCCCATCGAGACGGCGGGCACCTGGACGGTGCAAGTCGAAGCGCTCACGCCCAGCGGGGCCGTGACGAGCACGGCCCAGACCTTTGCTGTGCTCACTGCCGACGGCACCGCCGTGACCACGCTGGTTCCGGCACCTCAGACCAGCTTGGTCGAAGCTCCCGTGGCGAGCGATCCCGCGTCGCCCGAAGGCTGACCCGCGCTCAGAACAGGTCGCGGAATGCGACCGGCGTTGCGACGTCGAGCTGATCGAATCGGCAGGATTCGGGCGTCCGGTCGGGCCGCCACCGGACGAAACCGACCCCGTGTCGAAATCGGCCGCCCTCGAGTTGGCCGAAGGTGACCTCGGCAACCAAACCCATGCGAATCGGGACGAACGACAGGTCCTTGCCTGCGTTCCAACGGCTGCCTCCCGACGGCGGTGTCGCGGCATCGGCGTGCTCCTCTTGCCAACGCGCCCAATCAACCCACGGGTGGTCGATGAGTGCATCGTCGCCGACACGCGGAGCCAACTCCTTGAGTAGTTCGGCGCGCCGTTTCACGCTGAAAGAAGCCGCCACGCCCACCGATTTCACGTCACCGTCATCGGTGTACAACCCGAGCAGCAGCGAGCCGACCCCGTTGCCGTCCTTGTGCACGCGATAGCCCGGCACGGCACAGTCAGCAGTTCGAGTGTGTTTCACCTTGATCAACGAACGTTTGCCCGGCGCGTACACACCGTCGGACGGCTTCGCGATGATCCCATCGAGTCCAGCTCCTTCGAACTGAGAGAACCACTCGTCGGCCTGTGCACGATCGGTCGACGCGGGCGTCACACGAACGCGCTCGTTGATCGACACCGTGTCGACCAGACGGTCGCGTCGCTCGAGCATCGTGTGTTCGGTGAGCAGGTCATCACCAACGGCCAACACATCGAACGCAACGAACTCCGACGGCGTCTCGGCGGCGAGCCGATTGATCCGCGACTCCGCGGGGTGGATCCGTTGCAGCAACGCATCGAAGTCGAGCCCGCGGTCGCTGCCATCGGGGAGCACGATCTCGCCGTCGATGACGCAGCGTTGCGGGAGGGCGCGCCGTAACGGCTCGAGGAGCTCGGGGAAGTAGCGGGCGAGAGGTTTGAGCTTGCGCGAGAAGAGTTCCAAGCGGTCGCCGTCGAGAAACACGATGCATCGAAATCCATCCCACTTGGGTTCGAAGAGCCAGCCGTCGCCTTCGGGGATCTTGCGCGCCAACTTCGCCAGCATCGGTTGCACCGGCGGCTGCAACGGCAGATTCCACGGGGTCGTGTCAGCGTCCACCACCGGAGTCTCGCCGGTTTTCGACGACGGGGAAAGCTCGATCCGCGCCATATCCGGGCGCCGCTGTGACGACCGGTTGCCGACACGGAAGCGGAAGGAGGCAGACCCCCGCTGTAATCTGCCGATCGTGACCATGGACGAGAAGATCAACGACCTCGCAGACCGCCGGGAACAGGCGCTTCATGCCGGTTCGCAACGCTCAATCGACCGCCAGCACGAGAAGGGCAAGATGCTTGCGCGCGAGCGTCTCGACTACTTCCTCGACGACGGGTCGTTCCACGAGCTCGATCTGCTGGCGCGTCACCGCGCACAGGCAGCCGGCCTCGAAGATCGGCCGTACACCGACGGCGTCATCACCGGCTGGGGCACGGTCGACGGCCGCAAGGTGTTCGTCTTCTCACAAGACTTCACCGTCTTCGGCGGCGCGCTCGGCGAAGTGTTCGCCGAGAAGATCCACAAGCTCATGGACTTGGCCGCCAAGGTCGGCGCTCCGGTCATCGGTCTGAACGACGGTGCCGGAGCTCGCATCCAAGAAGGCGTCGTCAGCCTTGCGTCGTACGGCGGCATCTTCATGCGCAACGTCCGCGCGTCTGGTGTCGTTCCTCAGATCTCGGTCATCCTCGGACCGTGCGCCGGCGGCGCCGTGTATTCGCCTGCCATGACCGACTTCATCTTCATGGTCCGCGAAACCAGCCACATGTTCATCACGGGTCCTGATGTCGTCAAGACCGTCACCGGTGAAGACGTCACGCTCGAAGAACTCGGCGGCGCCATGAGCCACGCGTCGAAGTCAGGTGTCGCGACCTTCGTGTCGCCCGACGAGAAGGCGTGTCTCGACGACGTTCGCTTCCTGCTCGGATTCCTACCGTCGAACAACATGGAGGAGCCGCCCGTCGAAGACCTCGGCGACGACCCCGAACGGGAGTGCCCGGAGCTGCGTACGATCCTGCCCGACTCGCCGAACATGCCCTACGACATGGTCGAGGTGATCAGCCACTGCGTCGACGACGGCGAGTTCTTCGAGTACTTCCCACACTGGGCGAAGTCGATCGTGTGCGGGTTCTCGCGTATCGACGGCAAGCCCGTCGGCATCGTGGGCAACCAGCCCAAGATTCTCGCCGGGGTGCTCGACATCGAGTCCGCCGAGAAGGCCGCTCGGTTCGTCCGCACGTGCGACTCGTTCAACATTCCGCTCATCACCTTCGTCGACGTGCCCGGCTTCCTGCCTGGCGTCGACCAGGAATATGGCGGCATCATCCGTCACGGCGCCAAGTTGCTCTACGCCTACTGCGAGGCAACGGTCCCGCGCATCCAGGTGATCACCCGCAAGGCATACGGCGGCGCGTACGTGGTGATGAACTCGAAGTCCATCGGAGCTGACCTCGCATTTGCGTGGCCGAGCGCTGAACTCGCCGTGATGGGCCCACAGGGTGCGGTCGAGATCGTGTACCGGCGCGAGCTGCAGCAGGCAGCCAACCCGGAAGAACGTCGCGCCGAGCTCGTCGAGGAGTACACCGAGAAGTACGCCAACCCCTACGCCGCAGCCGAACGCGGCTACATCGACGACGTCATCGACCCCGCCGATACCCGCAAGAAGCTGGTCGCCGGACTTCGGATGCTCGAGACCAAGCGCGAAGAACTCCCCCAGCGCAAGCACGGCAACGTTCCCCTCTGACGGGTTCGGCGCCGACAGACTGACGAAAGGTCACAAACCGAGGCCGCAGGGAGTGACAGGATGAGGCCATGAGCTCTGACTTCGACGCGCCGAACACGTCGGCTGCGCCGATTCCGCCACCACCCTCGCCGACAGGCGCTCCTCCGCCGCCTCCGCCTCCGCCGCCTCCTCCCGCGGCCGTGACACCCGCGGCCGTGACACCACCGGCACCGCCGGTCGCCCCTCCGCCGCCACCGGCACCCGCACCTCCAGCGGCTCCCGTTGCGCCACCAGCAAAACCGGCGCCGCCCCCTCCCCCGGCAGCCGCCCCGACTCCGCCTGCACCGCCCGCGCCGCCCGCGCCGCCGGCACCCGTTGCGACTCCGCCTGCGCCGCCGGAAACCCCGGTGGTGGCACCGACCACACCGGTCACACCTGCAGGAGCGGCGCCGGCGCCTCCCCCAGCACCGGCAGCACCCGAAACGGCGCCGGTCGCACCCCCAGCCGCCTCGGCACCCCCACCCGCACCAGCCGCGCCAGCTGCAGCCGAAGTGGCGCAGACTGCGCCTCCGCCCCCCGCTGCCCCGGCCACACCCGCTGCCACAGCACCGGACGCGCCGGCTGCCCCGGCTGCGCCCGAAACGACGAAGCCAGCCATCGACGACGAACCCGCCGCGGCCGCAGCCGACCGCATCGACCTGGGCGACATCTTGGCGCAGCTGGAGGAGGACCCGGACGACCCGATCGCAATGGCACCCGAGGTCGGTACGGAGCTCACCGACGCCCGCGACCTCGATCGACCGAAGGCCGCCGAGGTCATCGTGACCAGCGACGGTGGACTCGATTTCGACCCGAGCTTCGCACCGTTCGGCAAACGATTCCTCGCCGTGCTGATCGACGCAGCGATCCTCAGCTTGGCCATGCTTCCCGGCCTCCTCCTCATCGTGATCTCAGGCGCCGCGGTACTCGTCGCATTGGGCGTCTTGCTCTGCATCGTCGCGTTCTTCTTCGTCGCCCGCGCCTACGCGCAGAGTGTCTCGACCACCCGTCAATGGTTCGGCAACCGCATCGCCGGCACGTACGTCGTCGACAGCGTCAACGGCGCCAACCTCGACATGGCCAGCGCGCTCACCCGGTTCATCGTCCGGCACCTCGTTTCGTCGCTGCTGCTCATCGGCTTCTTGCTCGCCCTGGCCGACGGCCAACGGCGAACGTTCCACGATCGGTTCGCCGGCAGTGTGGTCGTGGGCCGCGAGCGCGAGGTCTGGACACCCGAGGACTGAACCACGGCAACGCACGGCCTCTACACTGAGACCGATGGACGCGTTCCCACCACCCACCGGAGTCGCAACGACACCGACGCCGACGCCTGAGGAGGCGGTGGCGATCACCGCTGCGATGGAAGCGCTGTGGCCACGTCCCGTCGTTGCGATGAACGAAGCGACTCCACGGTCGACAGCTTGGCGATTCTCTGGCCGCCCGTGGGCTCGCCACGTCACCACGCGACGCGTCCGACCGTACCGCTGACCCCTCGCAGCTGACCGGCGCGAGCATGACCATCCTCGACATCACCACGGTGACCGACACGTCGGTCACCGTTCACGTCACCCCACAAGATCCCGACGGACCCGTCGAGGTTCACGTCACCACGGGTCTCGCCTCCGATACCGACCACGAGATCGAGGTCCCGACGGGCGAAGGCGAGACCGAGCGCGTCACCGTGCGCACGCTCGCGACACCTGCCGGTGAGCTGAGAAGTGTGTTCGCCACGGTCAACGACGTGCACTTCGGTGAGACGGTCGCCGGTCAGATCGACGACAGCGAGCTCGGTCCGCTGCGTTACGCGGCGCCCGGCGCCGTTCCGTATCCGGAGGTCATGAACCGCGCAGCCGCCGGCGAGATCGCCTCGATCGACCCGGCCGCAGTCATCGTCAAGGGTGACCTCACCCAGGACGGGACCGACGCGGAGTTCGCAGCATTCGAGGCGTGTTATCGCACACCGTTCGGCAATCGGCTGCATGTCGTACGAGGCAACCACGACGCGTATCACCATCAGAGCGTGTACAGCGGAGACCAGCGCATCGAACTCGACGGCATCACCGTCGCCCTGCTCGACACCGTCATCGTCGGAGGCACGACAGGCAACCTCGTGGGTCATCAATTCGAGTGGCTCGACGAGGTCGCCCGTTCGAGCGACCAACCCGTGATCGCAATGGGTCACCATCCGCAATGGATCGGTGGGCCAGCGGCCGAGGCGAACGAGGCAAAACGCAGCGAGTCGTACTTCGGCCTGCACCCCGACGCCAGTGATCAACTCGACGAGGTGTTCGCTCGCCGATCGACGTTGATCGC
>CALICC010000043.1 GCA_938049325.1 uncultured Ilumatobacter sp.
GCGCTTGCTGCTGAGATGAGCCAGGTCGACTGGAATCGGTATCCCGACCGCGCCGCCACCGGCCTGCGTGCTGCGATTGCCGAGCTCCACGACGTCGACCCGGCGCAGGTGTTCGTCGCCAACGGTTCGAACGAAGTGCTCCAGACCATCCTGCTTGCGTATGCGGGTCCCGGCCGCACGGTCGCGACCTTCGAGCCGACGTACCAAATGCACGCACAGATCGCTCGAGTCACCGGTGCGACGGTCGTCGAGGGCGAGCGAGCCGCCGACTTCACGCTCGACCCGGCTGAAGTCGAGCGCGTGATCACCGAGCACGAGCCACACGTCGTCTTCCTGACGTCGCCGAACAACCCGACTGGGCTCGTCGAGCCGCCTGAACGCGTTGAGCAGCTGTTGGCGCTGGCTCCCGGACTGGTCGTCGTCGACGAGGCGTATGCGCAGTTCGCTGGTTGGTCGGCGCTCGAGATGCTGCAGGAAGATCGCCCGCTCGTCGTCACGCGCACCTTTTCGAAGACGTGGTCGATGGCCGGCGCTCGGCTTGGCTACATGATCGGCCCGACCTGGTTGGTCGCCGAGCTCGACAAGGTGGTGCTGCCGTATCACCTCGACGTCGTGAAGCAGCTCGCCGGGATCGTCGCGTTGCGCTTCACCGACGCGATGAACGAACGCGTCGATCTGCTCGTGAGTGAGCGCGACCGGATTTCGGCGTCGATGCGCAACATGCGGCTCGACGTGTTCGAGTCGGGCGCGAACTTCATTCTGTTCCGACCGCGCGATGTCGCAGGCCGCGATGTCTGGCACGCACTCGTCGGTCGCAGCATTCTGGTCCGCGATTGTTCCGGGTGGCCTCGACTCGACGGTTGCCTGCGGGTCACCGTCGGTACGGTCGACGAGAACGATCGATTCCTCTCCGCACTCGCCGACATCCTCGAGAAAGCCGATTCATGACGCGCTCCGCCAGTAGGTCACGCACGACCAAAGAAACCTCGATCGACATCTCGATCGACATCGACGGCTCCGGTTCCACGGAGATTTCGACGGGTATCCCGTTCTACGACCACATGCTCGACCAACTGGGGCGCCACGGGGGGTTCGACCTCGCAGTCAAGGCCGTTGGTGATCTCGAGATCGACACGCACCACACCGTCGAAGACGTCGCGATCACCCTCGGCGAGGTGTTCGCCGAGGCGCTCGGCGACAAGGCCGGCGTGCGCCGATTCGCCAGCGGGCGCTACCCACTCGACGAAGCGCTCATCGACGTGGCGCTCGACCTGTCCGGGCGACCACACGTCGAGTGGCATGTGGAGATGCCCGAGTCGCTGCCGCTCGGCAACCCGGCGTTCGACCCTCAGCTGGCCGAACACATCGTGTCGTCGTTCGCCACAGCCGCCGGCATCACGCTGCACGTCGAGTTGGTGCGTGGTCGCAACACGCACCACATCATCGAAGCCACGTTCAAGGGACTGGCGCGTGCGCTGCGCGACGCTGTTCGTGTCGAAGACGGCGCGGGCGTTCCCTCCACCAAGGGTGTGTTGTGACCGGCGCTGAGCGGCCCCTGATCGCGGTTCTCGACTACGGCATCGGCAATACACACTCGGCGCAAAAGGCGCTCGAGAAGGGTGGCGCTGATGCGCGGCTCACCCGCGACGCCGGGCTGATCGCCGATGCGGCAGGTGTGGTGCTGCCCGGTGTGGGCGCGTTCGGCGCGTGCATGGCGGCGTTGCGATCAACGGGTCTCGAAGCGCCAGCGCTCGACGCCGTGGCATCGGGGAGGCCGTTCCTCGGTATCTGCGTCGGTATGCAGATGTTGTTCACTCGGTCCGAAGAGGATGCTGCGGCCACGGGCCTCGATGTCGTGCCGGGCACGGTCTCGTGGATCCCGCCAGGCCCCAAGATTCCTCAAATGCAGTGGAACCGGCTCGACCTCACACAGCCTGACGACCCGATGCTCCAAGGGCTCGGAACCGAGCCGTGGGTGTACTTCGTGCACTCACTGCACGGGGTTCCTGACGATCCGGCGGTCGTCGCAGCGACCGTCGAGTACGGCACGACCATCAATGCGGCCTTTCGCCTCGGCAACGTGTTCGCTGCGCAATTCCACCCGGAGAAGTCGAGCCGTCCCGGGCTCGCGCTGCTGGGCAACTTCGTGCGGATCTGCTCTGAGGCCACCTCGTCGCACATGGCTGAACCGATCTCCACCGAGATCATGACGGAGTCCTCATGATCGATCTGTATCCGGCCATCGACATCCGCGGCGGCCAGGTCGTGCGCCTCCGCCAGGGCGACTATGCCGACGAGACCGTGTACGGCGACGACCCTGTGTCGGTCGCCCGGGCGTTCGCCGAGGTCGGGTCGCCGTGGATTCACGTTGTCGATCTCGATGCCGCGAAGTCAGGTGACCCGGTCAACCGGCCAGTCGTTGCCGCGGTCGCTGCTGGGGTTGCTGAGTTCGGTGCCAAGGTGCAGACCGGGGGAGGGGTGCGCTCGGTCGCCGACGCACAAGAACTCGCCAATGCGGGAGTCGCCCGCGTGGTGATGGGATCGGCCGCTGTTGCCGACCCGCCGCTCGTGGCTCGGGCCTCCGAGGTCGTGGCTGTGGCTGTGGGCCTCGATCATCGCCATGGCGAACTGGCCGTGCACGGCTGGACCGAAGGCAGCGGGCGACAGCTCGACGACGCGTACGAGTTGTTTCCCACGGCGGCGGTGTTCGTGATCACCGACATCGGCCGTGACGGCATGCTCGAAGGCCCTGATGTCGATGGCTTGCGGCGCTCCGCGGAAGCCGCTGGATCACCCGTGATCGCAAGTGGCGGCGTGTCGAGCCTCGCCGACATCGAGGCGCTCGCCACGATCCCGGGTCTCGGTGGGATCATCACCGGCAAGGCTGTATACGAAGGACGCTTCACCGTGACCGATGCGCTCGCCACACTCCGATCGGCTGCCTCATGACCATCCCCAACCCCTTCTCCGTGCGTTCGGCGACCTGGGCGGTACCGAATCGCACAGAGAAGTGGATGAATCGCGGGATCGGCGCGAGGCGAGGGGTGCTGGGATGAGAACTGCCCGCGTGATTCCCTGCCTCGACGTGACCGATGGTCGCGTGGTGAAGGGCACCAACTTCGTCGACCTGCGCGACGCTGGGGATCCGGTCGAGTTGGCGGCCCGTTACGACCTCGAAGGTGCTGACGAGTTGGTGTTTCTCGACATCACCGCGTCGAGCGACAACCGCGAGACCACGATCGACATGGTGCACCGCGTCGCCGAGCAGGTGTACATCCCGTTCACCGTCGGAGGCGGCATCCGCACGCTCGAAGATGCTCGGACGATGTTGCGTGCGGGTGCCGACAAGGTGTCGGTCAACACCGCCGCAGTGCAGCGGCCGGAGCTGATCGCGGAGATCGCGGCGGAGTTCGGCTCGCAGTGCGTGGTGTGCGCCATCGATGCTCGTCGTCGACGTGCGGACGGAGAGCCGTCGCCCGAGGTTCCCGAAGACGGCTGGGAGGTGTTCCTGCACGGTGGGCGCACGCCGACGGGCATCGACGCCATCGACTGGGCGATACGGGCCGTCGAGCTCGGAGCGGGCGAGCTGTTGCTCACATCGATGGATCGCGATGGCACCCGGATCGGTTTCGACATCGAGCTGACCCGGATGATTTCCGAATCGGTGAACGTTCCGATCATCGCGAGCGGCGGTGTCGGGACGCTCGAGCATCTCGCGGATGGTGTGACCGAAGGCGGCGCCGATGGTGTGCTCGCGGCCTCGATCTTCCACTTCCGCGAACACTCGGTTGCCGAGGCAAAGAGCGTGATGGCAGCCGCAGGCATCACCGTCCGCCCAGCCTGACCCCTGGGTCCTTTCCGTTCCGGCACCGACGCTACGCAGTCGCTGGGTGCTCGTGGTCCTGGACGCATCGCGACCGGCCGGTGGAGAGGCCTGCGGTCGGATCGGATAGACCTCACAGATGGCCTTCATCGATGATCAGATCCAGGACGGGCTGCGCGTTCGTGAGCTGACGCTCGACCGGTCGGGGAGGCCGGTGACCGCCGTGCTGTGGAGCCATCCCGAAGGTGACGTCGGGGCGCCGCTCGTGTGCTTCGGTCACGGAGCGTCGGGTGACCGGTATCAGGAACCCATCCCGTGGTTGGTGAAGCGGCTGGTCGGTGAGCACCGCTTCAGCGCGTTGTCACTCGACGGTCCGGTGCACGGCAGACGTCAGGTCGGTGACGGCGCACGCGGAGCGTTCTGGCCCGAGTGGGAACGCGAGGGCACCGTCGACGACATGAACGCGGACTGGATCGCGGCGCTGGACTTCGCCCGGGAGCAGCCTGACGTGGGCACCGGACCGGTCGGCTACTGGGGTCTCTCGATGGGGACGATCTACGGCGCACCGTTCGTGGCCGCCGACGACCGAATCGAGGCTGCGGTGTTGGGGCTCATGGGGATCTCGGGACCCGACCACTACCGCCCGACGATCGCTGACGCAGCGGGCAACATCGACATCCCGGTGTTGTTCATCATGCAGCTCGAAGACGAGTTGTTCCCTCGAGAACAGTGCCTGGCGCTGTTCGACGCGCTCAGCAGCACCAACAAGCGGCTGCACGCGAATCCGGGGCTTCACCCCGTCGTTCCGACCGAAGAGCTTCACCACTCGGTCGACTTTCTCGTACGCCGTCTCACCGGTAAACACCGGAGTCGAGCGGCGGCGTTCAACGTCGCCGAGTAGGTCGGGTCGGTCGCACGCAGCGAAGGAAGTTGGCGCCTCTCGAGTCGCGGACTTCAGTCTGACAAACCGGTCGGCATACGGTTCGACCATGACAACTGACGCAGTGACGACCGAACGACGCGACGGCGGAGTGCTTGTGTGCCACATTGATGACGGCAAGGCCAATGCGCTGTCGACCGACATCATCGGAGCGGTCACGGCCGCGATTGCGCAGGCCGAGGCCGACGACGAGATCACGTCGCTCGTCTTGCACGGACGAGAAGGAAAGTTCAGCGCTGGTTTCGACCTCAACGTCATGCGTGGCGGTGACATCGCTGCGATGTCCGGGCTGGTATCGGACGGCGGCGATCTCGTACGCACGATCTACGGAGCATCGGTTCCCGTCGTCGCCGCGTGCACCGGTCACGCGCTTGCTGCCGGAGCGTTGTTGCTGCTCGGTTGCGACGTGCGGGTCGGCGCGGACATCGACTGCAAGATCGGGCTGAACGAAGTCGCGATCGGAATGGTGCTTCCTGACTGGGCGTTCACGATCGCCCGCGCCCGCCTCAGCAACCGCCATCTCCAGCGGTCGGTTGCGAACGCCCGAGTCACGAACGCCGCGCAGGCGGTTGACGTCGGCTACCTCGACGAAGTGGTCGCGGTCGACGAGGTACTCGACACTGCGGTCGCCCGTGCCGCCGAACTTGCCGGGCTGAACGGTCGCGCCTACGAGGGCACCGTCGCGAAGCTGCGTGGTGAGGTATTGGCCGCGATGGAAGAAGAGATCGCTGCCGACCGCGCCGCGGGCGCGGTTCCCACCGCCTGATCCTGACGCCGGAGCCGCCGTAGCCAGTGAGGGTGGCGCGCCTGCGAAACGGAAGGTGAGTGGCGGCTCCGCGCAACAGCGCAACCCGCCTCCGGAGTACTCGTCGCAGCTGAGCTAGTTTCCCGACATGTCTCAGAACGCAACGCAACCGGCAGTCAACCCGAACATGGAATATCGCCGGCTCGGCAACACGGGTCTCAAGGTCAGCATCTTGAGCTTCGGCAGCTGGGTCACCTTCGATACCCAGCTCGACACACAATTGGCGATCGACTGCATGGCCGCGGCGGGTGACGCGGGCTGCAACTTCTTCGACAACGCCGAGGCATATGCGGGTGGCAAGAGCGAAGAGATCATGGGAAAGGCGCTCAAGGAACTGGGCTGGCCACGCTGGTCGTACGTGCTCACGACGAAAGTGTTCTTCGGTATTCACGACAACGTGCCGAACATGCGCAGCACGCTCAACCGCAAGTACCTGCTGCAGGCCATCGACGGGTCGCTCGAGCGGTTCGATCAGGACTTCGTCGACGTGCTCTATTGCCATCGCTGCGACCCCGACACGCCGCTCGAAGAGATCGTTTGGGCAATGAGCGACATCGTGTCGTCGGGCAAGGCAACGTATTGGGGCACCAGCGAATGGACTGCCGATGAGATCCGAGCGGCGGTCGAGATCGCGGAACGCCACCATCTACACAAGCCGGTGACCGAGCAGAGTCAGTACAACCTCTTCGAGCGCACGACCGTCGAGAAGCGCTACGCCCGCATCACCGAGGACTACGGCTACGGCAACACGATCTGGAGCCCACTCGCGTCCGGATTGTTGACCGGCAAGTACAAAGACGGCATCCCCGACGACTCTCGTGGCTCGCTGCCGGGTTACGAGTGGCTCCAGGGTCGTTTCACCGACCAGGCCGAGATCGCCCGCGTGGAGAAGTTGCGTCCGATCGCCGACCGACTCGGCTGTTCGCTCGCCCAGCTCTCGATTGCCTGGGCCACCTTGCACCCGATGGTGTCGAGTGTGATTACCGGAGCATCGAAGGTCGACCAGGTAGTGCAGAACTTCGGAGCCGTGGATGTGATCCCGCTCCTCACGCCCGAGGTGAAGGCCGAGATCGAGGCGGCTGTCGCACCATGACCGGTTCGCTCGCCGCAGCGTCGGCGAGCGTCAAGCGGGTTATCCCGGCACCGGCGAAGCGGTGGATTCGACAGGTTGTCGGCGCACGCGAGCATCAGTCGGTCGCTGTACCGTCGGGTCCGTCCGAAGGCATGCTGTTCTTCAACGGCGTCTGCTCGATCTGCGGCCATCACGGAGTCTTCGAAGCAGACGCCGCGTCACAACTCGCAGCGCGAGCGTTTCCCTGCCCGCACTGTGGAGCCGTGGTGCGCTTTCGCAACGAGGCAGCGGTGCTCGTCGACGAGCTGGGCCGAGGTCGACACCTGTCGCTCGCCACACTGCTAGCCGACGACGCGTGCACGCGCCTCGCGTTCTACAACACCGGCGTGGCCGGGCCGGTGCGCGGCGCACTGCGGGCCATGACGAACTACGTCGAGTCGCACTATCGCGATGGCGCCGAGCCCGGCGAGTTGGTCGACGGAGCGATGCATCAAGATCTCCAGGCGCTGAGCTTCACCGACGACAGCTTCGATGTGATCACGAGTAGCCATGTGCTCGAGCACGTCGCCGATCCGGACCGGGCGTTCGGTGAGCTCTTTCGTGTGCTGCGGCCTGGCGGGAGACTGATCTTCTCGATTCCCGTGCCGTGGCCGCCCTCGCCGACGTCGCGGCAGCGGGCGCGGATCATCGATGGCGAAATCGAACACGTCGAGCCCGCTACGTATCACGAGTCGCCCGAAGGCGCGCCGAGTCTGGTGTTCACCGACTTCGGCACGGACCTGCTCGACACGCTCGAACGAGTTGGATTCACCGCCTCCCAGCGCCGCCCCCAGATCTCGATCGAACTGGCGTTTCGCGACTCCGTGTTCGTGGCGATGAAGCCACGCGCCATGAACTGACGATTCGAGCCAGATGATTGGTCACCCGAGGCGATTGACGATCCACGCAGCAGCTTGCGTGGCGACGTCGGGCGCTTCGGTGGCCAGGAAGTGGTCGGCGTCGGCAATCTCGTGGCATTCGAGATCGGTCCACCCGGCCGTGATCTCGCGGGCCTGCGCGGCGGGAGTGAACTGATCGTTCGTCGGGGAGAACAGGGCGACCGGGCACGCCGGTTGCTGTGGGGTGTCGAGCATGGCGAGCGGGGGAGCGATGAGCACCGTGCCGCCCAGGTCGCTGTCGTCGACGCCGAGCGCGATCATCGCGCCGAACGAGTATCCGACGGCGAAGGTCGGCAGTCCCGGTAGCCGTTCGCGAACCTCGGCGAGGGCGGCCACCGCATCGAGGCGCTCACCGCGGCCATCGTCGAACTCCGACCGGAAGTCGAATCGCAGCGATGCGACTCCGCCCTCAGCGAGCGAATCGTGGAGCGCCTGAACAACGTGGTTGAAGCGGTTGCCGCCGAACTGCGGATGTGGATGGCACACGATTGCGGCGCCGTGAGCTGACTCCGGAAGCGCGAGGTCGCCGACCAAGCTGACGCCGTCGGAGGATTCGAAGTGAACGGTCGTCGCAGCGATGCTCATCGCCGGCGACCGTACCCGCGGTGGCGTCACCGGCAAGCACCGCGGGCCTGTGGTGCGAATCCGAACGACGGCTACCCTGCCCGCCGATGCCGGTTTCCGATGACAAATTGCCGATCAAGATGCTCAACGATCGCGTGCTCGTCAGCACACCAGACGACAACGATCGCCGCTCGTCGGGTGGCATCTTGATTCCGGCCACGGCCGAGATGGCGAAGCGCCTCGTCTGGGCGACCGTCGTTGCGCAGGGGCAGAACGTGCGGGCATGTGAAGTAGGCGACAAGGTCCTGTTCAGCCCCGACGATCGTTACGAAGTCGAGGTGCAAGGTGACGACTACGTCATGTTGCGCGAGCGCGAGCTCCACGCTGTGGCGGCCGAGCGCATCGAGTCGTCGACCGGTCTCTATCTCTGACGCCGACCCGTCTCGCCCGATCGACCGAGAACCGAGGCGGCTTCCCGACGATCCGCTTCGTAGGATGTTCTGATGCCGGAGACGATTCCCATCGAGGCGACCGACGAGCAATTGGCGGGCGTGAAGTTCAACAGTGACGGCCTCGTCACGGCCATTGCCCAAGACGTCGAGGACAACGAGATCCTGATGCTCGCCTGGATGAACGCCGAGTCGTTGCAGATGACCCTGTCCGAAGGGCGGATGGTCTACTGGTCGCGCAGCCGTCAAGAACTGTGGCGCAAAGGCGACACCTCGGGTGAGCGGCAGTTCGTTCGCGAGGCGTACTACGACTGCGACGCCGATGCGTTGCTGTTCAAAGTGGTGCAAGAGGGTGGGGGCGCCTGCCACACCGGCGAACGCTCCTGCTTCCACAACGCCTTCGGCTGATGCGGTTCCAACCCTCCCGCGAAGAGTTCCACGCGTACGCAGCCGACTACACGGTCGTGCCAGTCTGGACCGAACTGCTCGCCGACCTCGAAACACCGGTCGCGGCGTATACGAAGCTGGTCGGTGACGAACCGGGCTTTCTTCTCGAGTCTGTCGAAGGTGCCGAGCGGTGGGCTCGATTCTCGTTCGTCGGCCGCAATCCGTCCGCCACCCTCGTGCTGCGTGACGGCAAGGTCGAACTCGACGGCCCGCTTCCTGCGGGGGTCCCGACCGAGGAGGGCATCCTGGCGGCGATCGAAGCATTGCTCGCCGAGTACTCGAGTCCGACGTTCGAGGACTTGCCACCGCTGCACGGCGGGATCATGGGGTTTCTCGGCTACGACGTGATCCGCGAGGTCGAACGACTCCCTGACGTGCCGAACGACGACCGCTCGTACCCCGATGCGGTCATGTCGGTCATCGGCTCGCTCGCCGCATTCGATCACTGGCGCCAGCGCGTCTACCTCATCGAGAGCGTGCCCACGCTGGGCATGAGCGAGTCCGAACTCGACGCTGCCTACGACGACGCGGTCGCCCGCGTCGAGCAGGCGGTGAGCGACCTCTCCCAGCCGTTGCCGTACACGCCAGTCGAGCCGCCGTCGGCTGCCGACGATCTTCCCGAGCTCGACTCGACCATGGGCAACGGGATGTACCAGCGAGCGGTCGAAGTGGCCAAAGAACACATTGTTGCCGGTGACATTTTCCAAGTCGTGCTCGCTCAGCGATACGACCTCGACCTCGAAGCTGATCCGTTCGATGTCTACCGCGTGCTGCGACAGGTCAATCCGTCGCCCTACATGTATTTCGTTCGGCACCCCGAGCTCACCATTGTTGGTTCGTCGCCCGAGCCGATGGTTCAACTGCTCGACCGCAAGATCGTGTCGCGTCCGATCGCCGGCACGCGACGCCGTGGCAAGACCGACGAGGATGATCGGCGCATGGCCGCGGAGCTGACCGAGCACCCGAAAGAGGTCGCCGAGCACGTGATGCTGGTCGACCTGGCGCGCAACGACGTCGGTCGCGTCGCCAAGTTCGGTTCGATCAACGTCGAGGAGTTGATGACGCTCGAGCGCTACAGCCACGTCATGCACCTCACGTCGCAGGTGTCGGGCGACTTGGTCGACGGGCTCGGCCCGATCGACGTACTCCGAGCCACGCTGCCTGCCGGGACCGTCAGCGGGGCGCCGAAGGTTCGAGCGATGGAGATCATCGACTCGCTCGAGCCGGTCAAGCGCGGGCCCTATGCCGGAGTCGTCGGCTACATCGACTGGTCTGGGAACCTCGACACGGCCATCGCGATCCGCACCATGTTCATCTCCGGTGACGGACAGACAGCGAGCCTGCAGGCCGGAGCGGGCATCGTGGCTGACTCGATTCCTGACGACGAAGACCTCGAGTGCCGGAACAAGGCAGCAGCGCTCCTCGCAGCGATCCCAGCAGCGCGGCGCATGACCGCGGCTCGCCGGGCCGCACGCACAACCGCCTGACGTCGCAGGAGCTCCGCGGTCAGAAAATCAGGATCAGCCCGAAGATCCCCGCGATTGCGAGCATCCCGAAGCCGATCACGGTGGCCAGCGCCATCAGGCCGGGAAAGCTCGTGATCGAGCTGAGCGCCAACGAGAGCGCGGCGAAGTTCGACGTGTGACCCGAGACTGCGTCTTTGAGCGAGAAGAACTGTTGCGACATCTTGACGATGCCGTCGTCTTGGGCGCCTTCGGTCGACTCGACGGTCTCCACCACCGTGCGTTCTGACTCCAGGTCGCCACTCATCAGTGTGCGGACTTCGTCGACGAGCGCTTCGCCGCCCCGCCGCACCGCACCCAACCTCAGCAGCGCGACCAGCACGGCGCCGATCGAAATCACGGTGAAGAACCCGCCGATCAACAGCCAGACCGTTCGTGCGCCGCCGCTGAGTGCGGCGAGGCCGAGTCCGAAACCGAGCAGGCAGGTGACCGCCGCGAAGATCAGAACGCCTCGAGCGAGCAGCTTGGCGCGTCCCAGCAAGCTGAACAGCACGTCGACGGCCCGCTGGGCGAGGTCTTCGAGGTCGAACACGTCGTCGCCCGTGCTCGCCGACTGCCGGGCGTCGTGGCCCGACGTGACTGCGTCGGGTTCGAGAACTTCGTCTGAATTCGGCTCGGATTCGTGATCGGCTGGAGGATTCATGGCGTTCGCAGTGTGCCACGCCAGACTGGCACTGTGAATACCGACGATGCCGTGTCCGCTACAGCGAGTTTCATCGACGACGAGGCGCGTGACCGCGTGTCCGTCGAAGGTGCTGACGCTCTGACGTATCTGCAGTCGCAGATCGCGCAGGAGATTCGTGACCTCGACGTCGGTGCGACCAGGTGGACGCTCGTGCTCGACCCGTCAGGAAAGATCGACGCACTCGCTCGGATCACGCGCACTGCCGACGCCGCGTTCGTGCTCGACACCGACGCTGGTTTCGGCGAGGGCCTGATGGCTCGAATCAACCGCTTCAAGATTCGCGTCGACGCAGCAACCGCGCTCGAACCAGCGGCTGCTCCGCAGCCGTCGGCCGACCGCGAGGCAGAACGGATCTCACACGGATGGCCCCGGATGGGCTCCGAGATCGAACCTGGGGAGACGATCCCGGCCAATGCGGGAGTGAACCTCGTTGCCGTCAACTTCACCAAGGGTTGCTACCCGGGACAGGAACTCGTCGAAAGGATGGACTCGCGTGGAGCCGACGCGCCGAAGTCGTTGCGCGTCGTCGAGGTGGCTGCGGGTGCCGCGGTCGGCGATGACGTCGTCGACGGTGATGGAACAGTGGTGGGCAATCTGACGAGCGTGCATCCCGATGGGACGATCGGCCTCGCGTACATCAAGCGCGGCGTCGAGGTCGGCACCGCTCCGGCGCACCTCGCCTGACGTCAGCGCGTCGATTCGACGGCGCTGCGAATCGCAACGACTTCCGGGTGCTGACGGAACCCGAGCAACTCGGGAGCTCGGTCGATCGTGGAGGCGAGCCCCGCATTCGACGTGCCCGCCTCTGCCGCCGACCGGAGCCATCCGATCGTGGTCGGTTCGTCGCCGAGTGCTCCTGCGGCTCGCGCGACGATGAGTGCGCTGAGTGTGTTGGGCGTTCGGGCGAACGAGCCCGCCGCGTAGTGCGCGGCTTCGTCGTAACGGCGGGTGCTGAGTAGCAGGTTGGCGAGCACGTACTCGTTCGCCGGGTCGCCGTAGGGGAGCGGATCGTCGAGGAGATCGATGAGTGCGTGTGCCTGCTCGGGCCGGAGGGTCATGTCGGGAGCGCCACCGTCGGGCTGTGGGTGGCTCAGCGCGTTGGTCAGCATGCGCTTGGCCTTGGACTCCTTGCCGGCATCGAGCGCGTTGGCCGCCGCTTCCCATGCGGAGAGCGCCCGTTGCTGGGGGCGGGTTGCCTGCAGCATCTGCAGCTGGGTGATCAGGAGGAAGGCGATGAAGATCGCGAATCCACGCTGACCGGACAGCGCGAGGTACGCGGCACCCGAGACCGTTGCCGCGATCGAGAAGTAGAGCATGTATTGGCGGGAGCGACCCGGGACGAGCACGTCGAGTCCGTTGGTGACGATGTTGCCGCCGTCGAGCGGGAGCACGGGGATGAGGTTGAGGAGGCCGATGGCCGGCCCCGCCCACCAGATGGCCCGCGACGCATCGGTTGCGGTGAACGAGTCTTGGTCGATGGGGTTGACACCCATCGCGAGCAGCACGACCACGCTGACCACGATCTGGACGAGCGGCCCGGCGAACGAGATCCACGCCTGCTCGCCCCGACTGAGTTCGCGCGACGGTCGATACGACGCGTAGCCAGCGAGGAAGCCGAGCGAGATCTCCGCTTCGGCCCCGGTGCGCCGTGCTGCAACGGCGTGTCCGAGCTCGTGAATGAGGGTGAGGATGGCGATCGAGCCGGCGAGCCAGAGACCGAACTGGTTGCCGTACAGCATGACGATCAGCGCCATGAAGATGACGAATCCCGACTGCACCTGCACGTTGAACCCGAGGAGCCGGAACATCACGCCATGCTACGGCGCCGTCGTTCGACTGTTTCGTCGGTCGGGTTGTCGTTGCGGTTGACGTGGCGCAGGTCAAAGCTGGCAATGTGGCGCCCATGACGTCTGAGCGTTCGGGAGCAGAGGCCCTTCGACAGGCCGTCGCGAGCGTGGAGGCCGCATCAGGTACCGAGCGGGCCCTGCAGCGCGAGCAGGCGCTGATGAGCGTGACGGCGGCCGATCTCGAAGCCGTGATCCACGTGCAGTTCGAGGGCGAGGGGTCGGTGCTGTGCACCGGCGTGGGCGCGTCGCCTGGCGCGGCGGTCGGACGTGTGTACTTCACCGCGGACGACGCAGCCGACGCCGCCGATCGGGAGGAGGACGTGATTCTCGTGCGCAACGAGACGACGCCGTCGGACGTCCACGGGATGATGGAAGCGGTTGGACTGTTGACGACGCGCGGCGGCCTGGTCAGCCACGCGGCTGTGGTGGCGCGTGGGTGGGGAACGCCAGCGGTGGTCGGAGCCGCCGAGATCGTGATCGCCGATCGGAGCTTCTCGGTCGGCGATGTGACGGTGTCGGAGGGCGACGTCATCTCGATCGATGGTTCGACGGGCACGGTGGTCGTCGGCGAGATGACCACGCAATCGGATGGCCCGCCACCAGAGTTCGACACGATTTTGTCCTGGGCCGATGACGTGTGTGCCGGGACGATGTCGGTGCGGGCCAATGCCGACACCGCCGCCGATGCGACGACAGCTCGCGAACTCGGCGCGCAGGGCATCGGCCTCTGTCGGACCGAGCACATGTTCCTGGCCGCCGACAGGCTTCCGCTCGTACGCCGGATGATCCTGGCGCGTGACGCCGACGAGGAAGAAGCGGCACTCGACGAGCTCGGGATCGCACAATGCGCCGACTTCGAATCGGTTCTCGAGGTCATGGATGGCTTGCCGGTGACGGTGCGTCTGCTCGACCCGCCGCTGCACGAGTTCCTTCCGTCGGTCACCGAACTCACGCTGAAGCGAGCGACCGACGGTCTCAGCGAGTTCGAACAGCGTGAGCTCGATGCTGCGGAAGCCTGGGCCGAACACAATCCGATGATCGGCACCCGCGGCGTCCGATTGGGTGTGCTGAAGCCGGGGCTCTACGCAATGCAGGTACGCGCGCTCCTTCAAGCTGCGGCCACGCTGCGCTCTCGAGGCAAGCATCCGGTCATCGAGATCATGATCCCGTTGACCGTCAGCCGCGAGGAGCTCGCGCTCGCTCGTTCGTGGGCGGAGGCAGAGATCGTGGCTGCAGGAATCGACCACGGCGACATCACGATTGGCACGATGATCGAAACACCACGAGCTGCGGCGTGTGCGGATGAGATCGCGGAAGCTGCCGACTTCTTCAGCTTCGGCACCAACGACCTCACCCAACTCACGTTCGGTTTCAGTCGTGACGACGTCGAGCATCGCATGATGCCGGCCTATCTCGAACACGGCCTGCTCGAGGCCAACCCGTTCGACACGATCGATCAGCGAGGGGTCGGCGATCTGGTGCGTCT
>CALICC010000044.1 GCA_938049325.1 uncultured Ilumatobacter sp.
GACTTCGAGTCGTCGTCGAAATCGCTCGACGTGCACGTTGGCTACCTCAGGCGCAAGCTCGAAGCTGACGACCGTGAGCGACTGCTGCACACGGTGCGCGGGATCGGCTACGTCGTTCGCCCCGCCGTCGACGGCGACACAAGAGTCTGCGTACCCGGCTCGCGATCTGGTTCGGGTTGGTTGCGTTGGGGGTCAGCGTCGCGGTCGGAGCGTTTGCGTTCCGGAGTACGGCCGCCGAGCTGAGTAACGCGAACGACGAGTTCTTACGCGCCCGCCTCGAGGAAGTGTCGGGAGGTTTACGTGAGAGCCCTGGGCGTCGTCCGGGCAGAAACCCGAACAACGAGGTGTCGGCGGTGTCGGACGACTCGATCATCCAGGTCACCGGCCGCAACGGGCTGGTCGTGTCGACGGGTGCCACGCTGCCGTCCTCGGAACGAGGTTTCTCCGACATCGAGATCGATGGCGAGCGCCATCGCATGATCACCGGCGTCCTCGGTGGTGACCGAACCATCCAGGTCGCACGCTCGACCGAGGAAGACGCGCAGGTGCTCGCGAATCTGTTCGCGCGGATTGCGTTGATCGCCGTGCTCGGCGCCGGCGCAGCCGCGGCGCTCGGCTGGTACATCGCGCAGCGCACGACCTCGCCGCTGCGCCGACTGGCAACCGTGGCAAACGAGGTCGCCCAGACCCGTGACCTCACTGTGGCAGCCGATCTCGACGACGCAGGCCGACCGGACGAGATCGGCAGTCTGGCGATGAGCTTTCGGTCGATGCTCGACGCACTCGAGTCGAGCAGATCCCAGCAGCAACGCCTGATCGAAGATGCGGGTCACGAGCTTCGCACGCCGTTGACCAGCATGCGGGCGAACGTCGAGCTACTCGAACGAGCCACGGAGTTGCCGGTCGAGCAGCGCACCGAGATCGTGACCGCGATCAAGTCGGAGCTGATCGAGCTCAGCGAGTTGTTCGGCGAGATGATCGACCTGGCGACCGATCAGGCCACCACCGAATTGGATCTCGAAACGGTCGACCTCGGTGACGTCGCGCAGTCGGTCGCCAACCGCTGGACTCGACGGTCCGATCGGATCATCAACGTGGTCGGATCAGGCGTCCTGGTGTCGGCTGACCGTGCCATGATCGAGCGGGCGGCGTCGAATCTCGTGAGCAATGCGGTGAAGTTCAGCCCGGCTGGGTCACCGGTCGACGTGCTGGTCGAGGCCTCGGGCGGGCGGGCATCGTTGCGCGTGCGCGACACCGGGCCCGGCATCAAGCCTGAGGACCGGGCGCTCGTCTTCGACCGGTTCCACCGCGCCGACGAGACGCGATCGATGCCTGGGTCGGGGCTCGGGCTATCGATCGTGTCGCAGATCGTCGCGCGTCACGGAGGCGAGGTCTGGGTCGACGACGCTCCCGGCGGTGGTGCAGAGGTCGGCTTCCGACTTCAGGAACTCGACAGCCTCGCCGAACTCGACCGTTTGCCGGTGCCACCGGCTGGCTGACGGCGTCGCTCGCGCACTCGATCATCGACCCAGTCCGCATCGAGGAAGGTCATCAAGCCAGCGATCATCGCGATGCCGAAGAAGCCGACGAGCAACGTCGCGCCGATCGACAGGTGCAGGATTACGCCGAGGACGATCAGGTACGGGCGCAGCGGCTTGGCCCACAGCAGCAGCCCGAGCGCGACTTCGACGATCAACGTCGACCAGGTGAGCACCGCGGTGAAGAGAACGCTCGTGATGATGAAGCCCGGGACCGCGAACCGCTGCAGGTCGTCGAGGCGCAGCACGGTCGACACGGCGGTGCCGTTGGTCCACAGTTCGCCGCTCTTACTCCAGAACGCAAAGACGTAGACCACCATCATCTGGAGCTGAACCAGCCGCAGCCCCCACGGGGCCACCATCGCGCTCGTGAAGAACGCATCACGCCCATGCGCCCGCACTCGATCGAGCGACATGGCCGCGCCCGACGGTGTGAGTGCGAGGAGCAACGTGAGGTCGCGCAAGATGATGTCGCCCGAGTTCAGGATCATCGGGCTTCGGCGTTGGATCGACACCATCAGGACGAACGCGACGAGCAGCCAGATCGTGGGTCGCCATCCGGTGATGATCGCGACCGACGACGCGGCGAGCACGGCGAGCGCGAGGCGTACGAGCACGTCGGAGTCCAGTGGGATCCATCGCCACAAGCTGCTCGCCGTGTCTGTGCCGAGCAGGCCGTCGGTGCCGAGGAGTGTCGACACGTCGAACCACATCGAGATCGACCAGCCCAAGATCCCGATGCCGATGAGGACGCGCGCGATCGCCAGCGGCCATGCGGGTCGTTGCGCGACGAAGAGGCGGTGTCCGAAGGCGTGCAGTGCGTCGGCGTTCATGGGCGCACCCACGTGTAGAACTCGAATTCGTTCCAGCCGCCATCGAGGACCCGGCCGTCGGAGGTGAGTGGCTGGTGGTCGATCCACCGGCGGATCAGCGTGATGCTCGCCGGTTCGACACCGTCACGCGTGTACTCGCGTGCGAGCCAGAGAGCCGTCGGTTCCCAGAGCTCTTGGCGGTTGTCGAGCCGCACACGTTCCTGCCACTTGTGCCATCGGTACGAGCGGTAGGCGCCGATGACCGGGTCGAGGTCGGGAAGGTCCCAGAACTCGATCGAGCCGTCGGCGAGTTGAATGCGCGCTCGTACGTCGATCGATTGGCTGCGCGGATTCGGGCTGAACACACCCCAGTCCTGCACGAGGCCCACGTGGCGTGCGGGACTCCAGAGCGCGTCGAATCTGTTGCGCACCGTCGACGACGGCATGTTGGGCGCAACGATGCTGAACGCGACCACCGCGACCACTGCAGCCACGAGCGCTCGTCCGATCGGATGTGTCAGCAGCGCCGAGTGCTGGTCGAGGTGCTGGTCGACGTCAGCGTCGTCGTCGTGCATTGCACCCATCGTGGCAGACGAGCAGCGTCTTGTGCGTCAGACCTCGAGTTGGCGAGCGAGCGATTCGACCGACTCGATGAACTCTTCGACCATCTCCATCACGACGCTGGCCGACGACTTGGGTTGGTTCATCGTGCCGACGATCTGGCCGACGAAGTAGCCCGCGAGGTTCTCGGCGCCAGAGCCGACGGTGTGCGCCGCACGGTTGATGCGCGCCTGAGCTTCCGCGGTGAGGATCGGCTGCAGCGGCATACCCAACGGCGCAGGGGTCTCTTCGTTCTCCCACTCCTCGGTCCAGGCGGTCTTGAGCATGCGGGCGTGCTTGCCGGTCATCGAACGCGAACGAATGGTGTCGGCCGAGGTGGCTTCGAGGAACTTTCGTTTGACGACCGGGTGCGTTTCGGCTTCGTCGGTGGTGAGCCACACCGAACCGCACCACACGCCTTGCGCGCCAAGCGCCATTGCCGCAGCCATCTGACGGCCGCGACCGATGCCGCCTGCGCCGAGTACGGGAATGTCGACCGCGTCGACGATCTCGGGGATCAGAACCATCGACCCGATCTCGCCGGTGTGCCCACCGGCTTCGGAGCCTTGGGCGATGATGAGGTCGACGCCGGCGGCCTGGTGGCGCTCGGCGTGCTGGGGGCGGCCGGCGAGTGCGCCGATCAACTTGCCTTCTTCCTTGCAGCGGTCGATCAGGAACTGCGGGGGCGGGCCCAGTGCGTTGGCGACGAACGACGTCTTGTGCGCGAGCGCGATGTCGAGCTGGGGCATGGCGTTCTTCGCGCTGAACGGTGCGTTGCCGTTCGTTCCACCCATCGAACGACCGGTGCCCGGTTCGTCGTTGTCGGGCAGCGGAGGAACGTCGTAGCGAGCGAGGATGTCGTCGACGAACTCGCGGTGCTCGGCGGGGATCAGCTTGGCGATGTCGTCGAGCGTGTAGCCGCCGTCGTCGTCTCCGGCGTACTTGGCCGGGACGATGAGGTCGACGCCGTACGGGCGACTGCCGACTTCGCTCTCGATCCACTCGAGGTCGATCTCGAGTTGTTTGGGGGAGTGCGCCACAGCGCCGAGCACGCCGAGGCCACCGGCTTTCGACACCGCGGCGACGACGTCGCGACAATGGCTGAACGCCAGGATGGGAAACTCGATGTCGAGCATCTCGGTCGCTGCAGTTTTCATCGTTCCATACTCGCCGCTCTGTTCGCACCACGACGAACTTGCACGTCTGGCACACTCCCTGAGGTGAGCGATGTCTTGTTCTGCACCGACGGATTTGCTGATCGATACGGCGATCGGATTCGCCAGGTCGCGCCCGATATCGAGTTCGTGACCCTCGATGGCGACGAGCCGGTGAGTGACGCCGACATCGAACGCATCACCATGACGTTCTTCTCGCACGACGCGTGGCCTGAGCGGGTGTCGAACTTTTTCGGAGTCCTGCTGAAGGCCGAAAATTTGCGCTGGCTTCACACGATGTCGGCGGGAGTCGACAGCCCGATCTTCTCGATGTTCCTCGAGCGTGGAGTGCGACTCACCACGTCGTCAGGGAGCAGTGCTGGACCGATTGCGCGCACCGCGATGATGTACCTGCTCGCGCTCAGCCGCGATCTGCCGTCGATGCTTCGTGCGCAGGATCGTGCGGAGTGGACCTGGAATCGGTGGGTCGAGCTCGAGGGACGATCGATCGCCGTGGTCGGCTGGGGGCCAATCGGCCAGGAGGTTGCTCGCCTGGCCGAGGCGTTCGGCATGCAACCGACGATCGTGCGTCGCGCTGCGCAGGGCGGCGAGCCGTATCCGGTCCGGCCGCTGTCCGACCTGGAGGCGGTCGCTGGCGAGCACGATGTGATGGTGGTGGCGCTGCCGCTCACCGATGACACGAAGGGGATCGTGTCGGCGGATGTGATCGATGCGCTCGGGCCGGACGGCCTGTTCGTCAACGTCGGCCGCGGCGAGCTGGTTGATCAGGCCGCGCTCACGACGGCACTCGTCGACGGGCGACTCGGTGGAGCCGGACTCGACGTCACCGACCCCGAACCGTTGCCAGCCGACG
>CALICC010000045.1 GCA_938049325.1 uncultured Ilumatobacter sp.
TTCACACCATCGCGTCCGACCGCGTCGAACCCGGAACGTCGGGCGAACTCGGTCCCGACCTCGAATCCCGACGCATAGATCAACAGGTCGAGTTCGTACTCCGTGCCACCGACGACCACGCCGCGCTCGGTGATCTGCTCGACCCCCTTGCCATCGGTGTGCACGAGGTGCGTTCCGGGCTCGTTGTAGGCATCGAGATACTGGTCGTGGAAGCACGGCCGCTTGCAGAGCTGGCGGTACCAGGGCTTGAGCCCTTCGGCGGTGTTCGAATCCTTGACGATCTGGTCGACGCGCGACCGGATCTCTTCCATTTTTTCGTCGTCGGAGTCGTGGTACGCCTTGAGGAAGCCTTCGGGGCTGAAGTCGGGGTTCTCGCCTGCGAACACGCGGTCGCGGATTCGTTGCGAGATATCGGTCCAGCCGTCTTTCACCAGATCTTCGTCGGCGAAGCCACCGGTTTGCAGCAGCGTGAAGTTCTCCATCCATCGCTTCTGCCAGCCGGGTTCGAGCGTGTCGAACCACTCGGGATCGGTGGGCGTGTTGTTGCGGACGTCGATCGACGATGGCGTGCGCTGGAACACGAACAGCTCGCCCGCAGCCCGGGCGAGGTGCGGGATGCACTGCACCGCCGTCGCACCGGTCCCGATGATCCCGACGCGTTTGTCGGCCAGCTTGGTCATCGGGCTCCCCGCTGGATCTCCACCGGTGAACTCGTAGTCCCAACGGCTCGTGTGGAAGCTGTGTCCGGCGAAGCTCTCGAGGCCAGGGATGCCCGGCAGCTTGGGGCGGTGGAGCGGCCCCGTTCCCATGGCGAGGTACTTGGCGCGCATGCGGTCGCCGCGATTCGTGCTGATGATCCAGTGCTTGGTGTCGTCGTCCCACCGGACGTCGTTGACCTCTGTCGAGAACACCGCGTTGTCGTAGAGGTCGAAATGCTCGCCGATCCGTCGGCAGTGCGCCGCGATCTCGGGTGCATGGGTGTACTTCTCGCTCGGCATGTGGCCGGTCTCTTCGAGCAGCGGCAGGTAGATGAACGCAGCCGTGTCGCACTGCGCGCCGGGATAGCGATTCCAGTACCAGGTGCCGCCGAAGTCGCCGCCCTTCTCGATGATTCTGACGTCGTCGATTCCCGCTGCTTTCAGCTTCGCTCCGGTGACGAGGCCTGCGAAGCCGCCGCCGATGAACGCAACGGTGACGTCGTCGGTGAGTGGCTCCCGTTCCTCGACGTCGGTGTACGGGTCCTCCAGGTAGTGCGAGAACTTGCCCGTTGGCTCGACGTATTGCTCGTTGCCGTCGGCGCGAAGACGCTTGTCACGCTCGGCCGCATACTTCGCGTGAATGTGTTCCCGATCGATCTCAGTCGTCCCCATCCGCCAAGTCTTCCACCGCGATGCTTGTACTGTGCAACCAGAGTGACCGAAGCAACAGCGGCCGGGTGATCAGCGGTAGCGATCCGCCAGGTTGGCGAGTACCGACCGGCATTCGGCAGCGCACTGCGAGATGATGTCGGCAACAGGCTCGACGCCGTTGATGCGACCGGCCACTTGGCCGGTGAGCGCGAGGCTGGCGTTCATGTCGCCCCCGAAGTAGAGATCCATCGTGGAACCAGCGAGGGCCGTCATGGCGTTGGTCTCGGTGTCGAACTCCAGCGCTTCGGATCGCTCGGTACGCAACGCACGCAGCGCCGGTGATGTGTGCCGGTTCAAGAAGACCGTGTCGGTTTCGGCGGCTTCAACGATCGACTGCTTCCAGTTCTCGTGCACGGGCGACTCCGCGGCCGACACCATCCGCGTCCCCATCTGGATCCCCTCGGCCCCGAGCGCAAGAGCTGCCGCCATCGAACCACCGTCGACCATGCCGCCCGCGGCGATGATCGGCACGTCGACCTTGGATGCGATCAGTGGCAGGAGCACCATCAGCGCGACGTCACGGGGGTTCTTGAATCCGCCACCTTCTCCGCCCTCGACCACGAGTCCGTCGACGCCCGCCTCGACCGCCTTGAGCGCGCCGTGCAGCGTTGGGACCACGTGAAACACGGTGAGTCCGGCTGCCTTGAGCTGCGCTGTGTATTTCGTGGGATTGCCCGCCGAGGTCGTCACGAATTGAACGCCCTGGTCGACGACGAATTGCACGATGTCGGGATCGCGCACGAACGCCTGGGCGATGTTCACACCGAACGGCTTGTCGGTCAGATCGGCCATCTTCTCGATCTCAGCACGAACAGCGTCGAGTTCACCGGACGACGTCTCGATGATGCCCATTCCACCGGCGTTCGACACGGCGGAGGCCAGCTGCGACCGGGCGATCCAGCCCATCGGAGCTTGGACGATTGGAAACTCGACACCGAGCATGTCGGTGACGCGGTTGGGGAAGGTGGTACTCATCCCGAGCGAACCTATTCGGTCGACGCGGTCAGGATGCAGCCGGCACGAGCGCAAGGGCCAGGCGGCCGCGCCCGTCGCGCTTCGCGTTCAACAGCGCTTGGTCGGCAGCATCGAGTGGATTGTCGCCGTTGGCAATCATCGAGAGCCCGACGCTCACCGAGACGTTGTCAGGCCCGCCGTCGATGCCCATTGGTTCAGCAACTGCTGCGATGATGCGCTCGGCAACCTCCTGAGCGACATCAGCGGTCGCTTGGCGGAGCAGCACGACGAATTCGTCGCCACCGAAACGCGCCACCAGATCGAGTTCGCGACAGACGTAGCGGATCCGGTCGGCAACGGCGACGAGCACCCGGTCGCCGATCTCGTGTCCGAAACCGTCGTTCACCGACTTGAAGTGATCGACGTCGATGTACAGCAGCGCGCCGACGCGACTCTCCGACTCGAGGCCTTCAAAGAACGCATCACGGTTGGCGAGGCCGGTCAACGAGTCGGTGCGAGCCGCGACCATGAGTTCGTCGTGCTCGCGCCACTTCGCGATGAGCATCGCCGTTGCCCGTACCAAGGTTTGGATTCGCGAGGCGAGATTGACCTTCACCTCGAGCGCTGGGTAGATGCCCGGCACCACGCCGACCATGAGATACGCGGCCACGAGTTGTCCGTCGACGACGACGGGGCTGACGAGCGACCGCTGCCAACCACGCGCCGCCATCAGCCCGGCGAGGGGCTCAGGGAATTCATCGACCTTGAGCGCTTGGGTGGAACCTTCCGGAACGGTTTCCCACGGTCGCCAGTCGCTGGCCATGATGACTGCTTCGACCGCGTCGACGATGACGAGGTCATCGTCACGAGATGTGAGCACGTTCGGTTGACGGGGGTCGTTGAGGTCGACCAGGAGCCACCGGCTCGTGTAGGTCTCGTTGTCGACCAGCAATTCCTCGCACAACATTCGGCGAACGGTGTCTCGCGAAGCTCCCGCCATTTCGAGATCGAGCGATCGCGAGATCGATCCGTTGAGGGACACGGGGACGATCGACACGGTCCACCACCACGCTCCAGCCTCGTCTTGCACGCCGGTCGGAATGATGTCGACCGGATGCTGAATCCCACCGCCGTCGACGATCGAGAGTCGAAACGACATCGGTAACGCCGCGTCTTGGCTCTGCTCGGTGACGTTCTCGATGAAGTAGAGCGCGAGTTCGTCGGCGTCTTCAGGAGCAACGTGTTCGAACACGCTGGTGCCGGGCAGTGCAGCGATGTCCATGTCGAAGAATCCGCCGAATCCGCCCGCGGCATCAACGATGGTGCCCGCTTCGTCGACGACCAACGCGACGGTGCGCATGGTGTCGAGAATCCTGGACGCGTCCATACCAAACAGTATCGTCAGAACCGCTGCTGACTTGACCACTTCTGTCACTCAACGTGACCAGGTCGTGGCCCTGCTTGCCCGTCAGAGCGACTCGAGAAACGCGTCGAGCACGGCGTTGACCTCGCTGGGACGTTCCTGCTGCACCCAGTGCCCGACGCCGTCGATCACGGTCGACCCGCGGAAGTCGTCGCACGCATCGCCGGCGCTGGCAAACACATCGACGCCCGGAACGAACCGGCGAACGACATCTGCCGACCCTCCGATGAAGCATGCTGGCTGTGCGAGGTTGGGCTGCCCGATCGGTGCGATGTCGTCACCGTCGAAGCGCTGGGCTCGATACCGGTTGAATGCGCCGTGCGAGGACGCGCCGGTGTGCGCGTCGATCGTCGGCTGAATCTGGTCGCCAGACATCCAGTCCGGAACGGGGTCGGGGTCGACGAGCTCGGCGAAGAACTCCGCATCGGACGGTCGCTCGGCTGACCAGAGTTCGGGTGGCGCATCGCCAGAAGCGGCGAAGTACACCTTGCGCATCGACTCGGCCACGTCAGCTTCGAAGGCCTTCTCGGCCACTCCGGGCTCTTGGAAGTACTTCATATAGAAGAAGCTGTCGGGGTACAGGAGGTCCCAGAGCTCCATCGGGTCGCCCGGCGCAGCGGGCAGATACGGCACGCTCATGAAGGCAACTGCACGAACGAGGTCGGGGAAGAGTCGAGCCGTATTGCACGCTGTGGGCGAGCCCCAGTCGTGACCGAACACGATCGCCGGCGCTTCCGGCGACAGTTCGCGGATCACCGCGGCGGCATCGCCGCACAGTTCACGTAATCGGTATGCCTCGATTGCTTCGGGGCGCGAGCTGTTGCCGTAGCCGCGAACATCCATCGCTGCGACTCGATACCCGCGTGCTGCGAAGTGTTCCATCTGGTGCCGCCACGAGTGCCACGTCTCGGGCCAGCCGTGGATACACAAGATCAGTGGCGCGTCGGCTTCGCCGACGACGGCCACGTTGAGATCGATCGGCCCGTGATCATCGCTGATATGCGACACCGTCGCGAATTCTGGATTCATGGAACGTCATCTTCACAGACCGGAGGCGCTCGACGCTGGAGTCAACGACGAAGCAGGTCCTTCGCGATGTGCGTGATCTGCAGTTCGTCGGTCCCGGCATAGATCTGGAGCACCTTGGCGTCACGCGCGATCTGCTCGACCTGGAACTCGCTCATGTATCCGTTACCCCCGAAGATCTGTACGGCTTCGAGCGCTACCTCCATCGCCGCACGCGCCGAGTACAGCTTCATGGCCGACGCTTCGGCGAGCGACAGTTCGACGCCATCGCGGCTCTGCTCGATATAGCGAAAAACCAGGTTCTCGACGTTCAGGCGAGCGACCTCCATGCGAGCGAGCTTGTCTTGGATCAGTTGGAATTCGCCGATCGGTTTGCCGAACTGAACTCGCTCCTTGGCGTACCCGATACTCAACTCCAGCGCCTTGTCGATCATGCCGAGCGCCATCGCGGCAACACCGGATCGCTCGATCGAGAACGTCGATTTGGCACCATCTCGTCCGCCGCCGGCGACGTCTTCGGTTTCGCCGATCAGCCGGTCGATGCCGACGCGCACGTCGTCGAGGAACAGCTCGCCCGTCGGCGACGAGTGCATGCCCATCTTGCGCAACGGCTTGGACTGCTCGAGACCGGGCATGCCGGTATCGAGCACGAACGAGAGGATCTTGCGGTCTTCGGGCGGATTGCCTTCGTCGAGCTTGCAGATGAACACGATCGTCTCGGCGTAGGGGCCGTTGGTGATGAACGTCTTCGAGCCGTTGAGGACGTACTCGTCGCCATCGCGGCGCGCGGTCGACTTCATCGAACCGAACGCATCAGATCCCGAGTTCGGTTCGGTGATCGCCCACGCACCGATCTTCTCGAGGGTGAGCAACTCAGGCACCCACCGCTCCTTCTGCGCGATCGTGCCCTTGCTGGTGATCGCCCCGGCGGTGAGCCCCATCGACACACCCATTGCGGTGACCATGCCCGGCGAGTAGCGGCACAGTTCGATGATCGGAATCATCGTCGTCGACGGATCGCTTCCACCGCTCTTCGACGTGCGCTGTGGCGGCTCCTCACCCGCGGCGATGGCAGCTTCGACCGACTTCTCGAACGCGATGCTGCGCTCGAAGCCGTCGCGAGCCATCGCGTCCATGCCGAACGTGGAGAACAACTTGCGCAGTAGGTCGTACGGCGGCGTGTCGCCGAATTCGAGTTCCTCGCGCCGCGGCGCGATCTCGGCTTCGATGAATTCGCGTACGGCGTCGCGGATCATCAGCTGTTCTTCACTCCATGCGTACATGCCCCGACCGTAGCGAGCGCGCCGTCATCACCGCCATCTGCGAGGCTGCGTCGATGTCGCCAACCGATGTCTCCGATCACTACGGCCAACACGGACTCACCGAGCGAATCTGTGCGCAGCTGACGAGCGCCGGAGTCGACCTGAACAACCTGGATCCGTCCGCGCTCTCGGGCGTCGATGAGTTTCATCTCGGCGGTCGAGCAGCCACCACCGCGATCCTCGATTCGCTGGAGCTCACCGTCGACTCGCGAGTACTCGACGTCGGTGCCGGGATCGGAGGCGCGGCACGCGCGATCGCGAGCATGGCCGGGTGTTCGGTCACCGGGGTCGATCTCACCCCCGAGTTCGTGGCGACCGCATCGCAGCTCAGCGACAAGGTCGGACTCGGCCAGCTCACGAGCTTCGAGGTTGCCAATGCACTCGACGTGCCGTTCAACGACACCGAGTTCAGCGTCGTGACGATGTTCCACGTCGGCATGAACATCGCCGACAAGCAGGCGCTGATCACCGAACTCGCTCGCGTTCTGCGTCCGGGCGGGATGCTCGTCGTGTACGACATCATGCGTGTCGGGCCGGGTGACATCACGTTCCCCGTGCCATGGTCGAGCGACCGATCGACCAGCTTCGTCAATTCTCCCGACGACTATCTCGACGCACTCCGTCACGCAGGGTTCGTGCCAGAGCAGCCGATCGACCGACTGGCGCTCGTGCGTTCAGCTATGGCGTCGATGGCTACCGCTCCCCCGCCGGTCAACCTCTCACACCTGATGGGAACGAACTGGCCGACGATGTTCGCCAATCTGATGGCCGCGCTCGACGATGGAATCGTCTCGCCCACGCAGATCGTGGCACGACGACCCGAGTGACCGCTCCCGGTGGGTTCGATCGCGCGGAGGTCAGGTCGAGCGGACCGACACACGCATCGGCGCTCCGCCGGTGGGCCGGTTGACGACCATGCCGATGGGACGCGGAACCTCGGTGGCGTCCGTGCCGATGTCGAGACGCTGTGCGAGCCGACTGATGATCAGCGTGAGTTCCATTTGGGCCAGCGCGAAGCCGATGCAGTTCCGGGCGCCGCGTCCGAACGGCACCCACGAGACCTTCGCCAGCTGGGCTTGCTCGTCGGTCAGATCGAGAAATCTGTCGGGGTCGAAGTCGAGTGGTCGCTCCCAGACATCGGCACTGCGACCGGCGATATGAGCGGACCACAGGATGAGCGTGCCCTTGGGAATCCGGTGACCGCCGAGTTCGAGGTCGACAACGGCTTCGCGCGGGCTGATCACGCCGGCGGGATGCAACCTTGTCGTTTCGCGCATGGTGGCGTTGGCCAGTGCGAGCCCGGCCAGCGTCTGCTCGTCGGGCGAGCTGCCGGCGCCGACGGGACCGAAGACGTCATCGGCTTCGACTCGGAGCCGATCCCACAGACCGGGCGCAAGCGTGATACACCAGATCATCCAGGCGAGGGTCGCTGAGGTCGTGTCGTAGCCCGCTCCGATCAACGAGATGACTTGGTCGCGGATCTCTGCATCGCTCAACTCGCCGTCGATGACGAGCTGCTCGAGCACGTCGCTGGGATCGTCGGACGGGTTGCCGCGGACGACG
>CALICC010000046.1 GCA_938049325.1 uncultured Ilumatobacter sp.
TCGGCGTCGCATCCTGCTGATCATCACGTTCGGCTCGATCGCGCTGTCGTTGTTCCTCGCATTCACCACGTTCGGGCTGACTCGGTCCAACCTCGTCGACGAGCGCGACGACGCAGCGATCACCGCGTCGCGCCGCAACGCACTCGGCGTGGAGCGAGACCTTGCGTCATTCCCTGCCGAGCCCACCGCCGCCCAAGGGTCACTCGAGCGGAGCGAACCCAACTACATGCTGTGGTACCGGGATACCCAGTACGGCAGTGGCGGCTCGTTCGTCCGCGAGAACATCCCAGCGGTCCTGTTCGATCGGGTGGTCAACGAGGGCGTCTCGGCACGCCAGATCGTCAACGTCGACGGAGAACTCAACATCGTGGTCGGCTGGTCTGTCCCCGACATCGGCGCCTACTTCGAGTTCTTCCCGATCGATGACGTCGACTCGAACCTCACCAACCTGCGCGTCGCACTGATTCTGGCTGGTTTGATCACCACCGGCCTCGGCGTGCTGGTGGGCATCTTTGCCGCCCGACGAGCGGTGCGACCGCTCGGTACCGCTGCGCAAGCTGCCTCGGCAATCGCCGGCGGACGACTCGACACCCGATTGGAACAGACCGCCGACCCCGATCTGCGCGTGCTGACCGAATCGTTCAACGACATGGCCGAGGCGCTCGAACAACGAGTCGAGCGAGACGCTCGGTTCGCGTCCGACGTCAGCCACGAACTGCGCTCGCCGCTCATGACCCTCGCCGCGTCGGTCGAGGTCATGGAAGCTCGCCGAGAAGAAATGCCGGACCGAGCACAGTCAGCGCTCGACCTGCTGTCGGGTGACGTCGTTCGGTTCCAGGGGCTTGTCGAGGACCTCCTCGAAATCTCACGATTCGACGCCGGAGCGGTTCGACTGAACATGGAAGAGCTTCTGGCGGCTGAGTTCGTGCGTCAAGCTGTTGCGGTGAGTTCGCTCCCCTCGACACCGATTCACGTCACCGAACGCGCCGAACTCGCCTTGATCAGGGGTGACAAACGGCGACTCGCGCGAGTCATCGCCAACCTGATCGACAACGCACGCGCATACGGAGGGGGCGAGCCCGAGATCTCGATGGACGTCAACAACCCCGACACCGAGCCGGTATCGCATCTCACCATCGCCGTCGAGGACCGTGGCATGGGCGTCCCGGTCGAAGAACGATCGCTGATCTTCGAACGGTTCGCCCGCGGCGGTGGTTCGGGCCGACGAACGGGAAGCGAAGGTGCAGGCCTGGGTCTTTCGCTCGTCGACGAGCACATCCGGATGCACGGTGGCCGGGTCTGGGTCGAAGATCGACTCGACGGGGAGTCCGGCGCCCGGTTCGTCATCGAACTCCTCGCGACGGAGCTGGACGACTGATGCGCCGACCAATCCGACTCTTTGCGACACTGCTCGCACTGGCCTCGGTCACCGCCTCGTGCGCGATCCGCGAGCAGGCCGAGCCACGCGACATCCCACCCGTGCAGGCCGACGTGTTCGGCGCGTCAGCGACCGGTGATGCAGCGACCGGCGAGCGCAGCATCTACCTACTCGCGCCGGCCGGCAACGACGGCATCCAACAGCTTCGCGCCGTGCGCCGCAACACGCCGTCGAGCGCTAATGAACTGTTGAACTCGCTGGTGTCCGGCCCAAACTCCGAGGAGAGTGCGGCGGGCATGAGCTCCGCGATTCCGGCTGAGCTGCGACTTCGCCGCAGTCCACTCACCGTCGGCACCCGCTTGACGATCGATATCAACAGTGCACTCGACGAGTTGTCCGACCTCGGCCTGCGCCAAGCGCTCGCTCAGATCGTGGCGACCGCGAGCGAGATCGAACCTGTGCAGCAGGTCAGACTGCGCGTCAACGGCGAACTCCGATCGTGGCCGACAGGCGACGGCGAGGTCACTGACCAGCCGTTGAGCATCTACGACTTCCCCGGGTTCTTGGAGTCATCGCAACCGCCGTTCCCGGCGTTGCCGTCGACCTGATCACGCGAAGAACGGCGACGCGACCTCGTCGAACAGTTCGCGGTCGACAGTGCGGGTCTTCCCGACGGCAACGGTGAGATCTTCGGTTTCGATCCGCTCGCCACGCAGGACCACCATTTTGCCCCATGCCTCGGCATGCACCGCATCGATCGCGGCCACTCCGAAACGTGTCGACAGCACACGATCGAATGCGGTGGGGGTGCCACCACGCTGCACATGGCCGAGTTGCACCACGCGTGTCTCGAAACCGGTCTGCCGGTTGATTGCCTCGGCGATGCGGGTCGCCACGCCACCGAGCACGACGTGACCGAATCGGTCGTAGGTCTTGGCGTCCAACTCAAGGGTGCCCGATTCAGGTTCTGCCCCCTCGGCAACGACGACGATTGAGGCGTATCGACCGCGGTCGTGACGCCGAACCAGCCGGGCGCAGAGCTCCTCGATGTTGAAGGGGATCTCCGGGATCAGCACGGCAGTGGCGCCGCCGGCGATGCCCGCATGGGTCGCAATCCAGCCCGTATGTCGACCCATGACCTCGACGACCATCACTCGGTCGTGGCTCTCAGCTGTCGTATGGAGCCGATCGATTGCATCGGTGGCGATCTGAACCGCTGTGGTGAATCCGAACGTGAGGTCGGTGCCCTCGATGTCGTTGTCGATCGTCTTCGGCACCCCGACGATCGGCAGGCCGTGCTCGGTGTGCAACTTGCACGCCACCGACAGGCTGCCATTGCCACCGATCACGATGAGCGCATCGAGGCCGAGGTCCGACATCGACCGCTTCACCTGATCGACGCCGTCGGGCGTGTCGAACGGACTCCCTCGCCGGGTGCCCAGCACCGTGCCACCGCGCGGCAGAAGACCACGCATCGTCTCGATGGTCAGCGGTGTCGTTCGGCGATCGCGTACGCCGTCCCAAGCGTCGAGAAAACCGATCAGCTCGTCGCCGTAGACCCGCTCACCTTTGCGGACCGCAGCGCGAAGAACTGCATTCAAGCCTGGGCAGTCGCCGCCCCCGGTCAACATCCCGACTCGCACGACCACGCAGGTTACTGCGGGCCGTCGACCAACCGCCCGACGTTCCGATGTCTCGGCGATTCTTCTTCCGAGATGCCCCGTCGGGTCGGCGAAACTGGACGATTGAATGCTCTCATGGCGTGGGACTCCAGTCGACCGGTGCCGTGGCAGAGGTTGACTCGCGAATGGTTGATCTATGTGGCGGTCATGGCCGCGATCTTGTTCATCTTCTTCCGCGACAGCGGATTCGTCGGCGCACTGGCCGGGCTCCTGGTCTCGGGTCCGCTGTACCTCGCGTTCGGGTATGTGATGGCCAAGTTCGGGTACCAGCGCCGCTCACTCAAGGAGATGAAGACGCCGCAGGCCAAGCGCGCCGAGCCCGAGGAAAAGTCGACGACCGCACCATCGCAACGCCCGAAGCCGGCTCCGACACGGCGAACCTCGGGTGGCGGGAATCGACCGAAGTCGAAGCAGCGGCGTCGCTGATCTACATTGCTCGCTGTGAGCGAGCAGAACTCAACTCCCAACTGTGTGATCGCGATCGACGCGGGGACGACCGGCGTTCGAAGCCGCGCCGTGTTCACGGACGACTCTCCGACGGTGGCGTCGTATCGAGAGTTCACCCAGCACTACCCCGAGCCGGGGTGGGTCGAACACGACGCGGAAGAGATCTGGGTGGCCGTGGTTGCGACACTGACCGACGTCATCGACCAGGTCGGACGTGAGAGCGTCGGAGCAATCGGCATCACCAACCAGCGCGAGACGGTGCTTGCATGGAACCGAGCGACCGGCAAGCCGTATGGGACCGCGATCGTCTGGCAAGACCGGCGAACGGCTCACCGCTGTGACGAGCTCGAGGCGGCCGGTCATCTTCCGCTGGTTCGCGAGCGCACCGGCCTCGTGCTCGACCCGTATTTCTCCGGAACCAAGTTCGGGTGGCTGCTCGAGAACCGCGACATCCCGGTCGACGACGACCTCGCACTGGGCACGATCGACGCCTGGCTCATCTGGAACCTGACCGGTGGCGCCACCGGATCCGACACGGTGTTCGCGACCGACGTGACGAACGCAAGCCGAACCATGCTGTGTGACATCCGCACCCGCACGTGGGATCCGGACCTGTGCGAACTCCTCGGGGTACCGATCGGAGCGCTGCCGTCGATCGTGCCGTCGAGCGGCCGAATCGGCATCACGTCCGAAGCCGGCGGGATCCCCGCTGGCATGCCCGTGTCGGGCGTGGCCGGCGACCAGCAAGCCGCGCTGTTCGGCCAGGCCTGCGTCGAGCCGGGTATGGCGAAGAACACGTACGGCACGGGCTCGTTCGTGCTCCTGAACGTGGGCGAGACGTGCCCGCCGCCGACCGACGGGATGCTCACCACCGTCGCGTGGACGCTGGCCGACGGCACCACGCACTACGCGCTCGAAGGCGCGATCTTCGTCACCGGTGCAGCGATTCAGTGGCTTCGCGACGGGCTCGACATCATCGACGACGCCGCCGAAACCGGTCCGCTCGCAGCGTCGGTGCCCGACACCGGTGGTGTGTACGTCGTCCCCGCCTTTGCCGGATTGGGGTCGCCGTACTGGGACCCGTACGCCCGTGGGACGATCGTTGGCATCACACGCGGAACCGGCCGCGCCGAGATCGCCCGCGCGGTCGTCGAGTCGATGGCCTATCAAGTTCGCGATGTCATCGACGCCATGGTCGCGGCCAGCGGGACGCCGATCGTCGATCTGCGCGTCGACGGTGGTGCCTCGGTCATGGATCTGCTGTGCCAACTCCAAGCCGATCAACTCGGCGTCACCGTGCAGCGCCCGGTCGATCAGGAGACCACGGCCCTCGGGGCCGCGTTCCTCGCCGGTCTCGCCGAAGGCATCTGGGCGTCGACCGACGACATCGGCGCGCAGTGGACGCTGGACGCTCAGTTCGAACCCGACCAAGATCGCGCGCCTGCGGACGCGTTGCATGCGCAATGGCTGCGTGCCGTCGAGCGTTCTCGCGGTTGGGCCGACTAGAGCAGCGCGTCGGCGAGGCGCGCCACCAACGACACGCGTACACGCTCGCGCTCATGGATCGGACGGTTTGATCGTCCCGATGCAAGCGTGAGTCCAGCCGAGAGCATGTGTCCCCAGACCAGATCGCCCGGCAACGACTCGTCGACCGCGCTGAGATGCCCGCTACCGTCCAGAAACGCCTGGATCCACTCGACGTCGGGCGATGCCCCCTCCTGGGCCATGACCTCGCCATCGCGTAGGACGACCGTCCAGTCGGCGTCCACCAGCCGTTGCACACCTGACACGAGCACGACGAGACGGTCATCGACAGGGGACTCGGCGAGCGCAGACCCCAAGGCGAGGGCTGAGAGATTCGGGTCGACGCGGTCGGCATCGACCACACGCACGTCTTCGACCGAGACACCGTCGACATCGTCGACTTCGTGAGTCAACAAGCCGATCAGATCCTCGGACGGCAATGCCACCGTCAGTTCGTCGATCACCCGGTCGGCACCTTGCTCGAGGATGTCGATCGCGAGCACGTCGCCGCGCACCGCACCGATCCGGCTGGCTACCTGCCCCAACGCTCCTGGCCGGTCGGGCATCCACACTCGAACCACGACGTTCACCATGGCATCGAACGTATCGGCGGCGTGTTTCAGCCGAGTTTCGGCAGACCCCGCTTCAGGTTTCGCACCGCCTGGTTGATACGCATCTCGTTCTCGATCAGCCCGAAGCGCACGAAGCCTTCCCCGCCGGGACCGAATCCGACGCCCGGTGACAGGGCAACGTCGGCTTCGCGTACGACGTGAGAGCAGAACTCGACCGAGTCCATCTCGGCGTATGGCTCGGGAATCGGCCCCCAACAGAACATCGACCCGCCGGGCTTGGGCATGTCCCACCCGATCCGGGCAAGGCCGTCGATCAGAGCGTCGCAGCGCGACTCGTAGATCTCGCGAACTTGATCGGGAAATTCCTGCGCCTCGTTGAGCGTGACCGTGGCGGCGATCTGCACCGGCTGGAACATGCCGTAGTCGAGGTAGCTCTTCAGCTTGACGAGCGCCTGCACGACCTCTTTGTTGCCGAGCAGGAACGCCGAACGCCAGCCCGCCATCTGAAACGACTTGGTCATCGAGTACAGCTCGACCGCGCACTCTTTGGCCCCTTCGGCCTGCAAAATGCTCGGCGGCTGGTGGCCGTCGAATCCGATGTCGGCATAGGCGAAGTCGTTGATGACGACCATCTCGCGCTCGCGACAGAAATCAACGACCTGCTGCATGAAGTCGAGGTCGACAACCGCGCCCGTCGGGTTGTGCGGGAACGAAATGACGAGCACGCGTGGCTTGGGCCAGCCAACGTCGTAGGCCGTGTGGAGGCTCCCCATGAAGTCGTCGGTGAAGGTCTCACGGTCCGACGGGTCGGCGAGGAACTTCATCGGCACCTGGCGCAAGTCGGCCCCGGCAAAGAGTGGGCCGTACATGTGGATCGGATAGCTCGGCGTCGGGACGATCGCTGCGTCGCCGCCCTGCAGCAGCACCCACATGAGGTGGCTGAAGCCTTCCTTGGCGCCGATCACGTTGGTGATCTCGAGCTCGGTGTCGAGGTCGACATCCCACTTGTTCTTGTAGTAGCCAGCGATGGCTTCGCGTAGTTTCGGCAACCCGCGGCTGAGCGAGTATCGATGGTTACGCGGGTTGTGAGCTGCCTCGGCCAGCTTCTCGACCGCGATGTCGGGTGACGGCATGTCGGGATTCCCGAAGCCGAGGTCGATGACATCTGCCCCTGCGCGACGCGCCTCGATCTTCAGCCCATTGATGATGGAAAAGACATACGGCGGCAGATTCTCGATCCTGCGGAACTCCATCTCCTCGACGTTAGCCGCCTGCACCCGCCGATGACCGGTGTGAAATTCGTCAGAGTCCGGGCAGGAGCGCCGCACCCACGGCACCCGCTAGCGGACCCCACCTGGCGAACTCGATACGCGGGAGCGGTCGCAGATGCGGCTGATACAGCAATTCGCCGTACCAACGGGCGATCGGCTCGAGATACAGCTCCGCACCTGCCGCCAGCCCTCCGCCGAGGACGAACATCTCCGGATCGAAGGCATTGGTCAGGTTCGACAGGCCGAGCGCGACCCACCGACCGAAGTCGTCGATAACGGCAAGTGCGTCTTCGTCGCCTTCGAGAGCTGCCGCCATCACGTGCTCACCGCGAACGTCTTGCGGATCTCCCCCGGCGTGTTCGACCACCGAGCGCAGACGCCGGCCCGTCGCCGCCTCTCGGGCGAGCATCGCGAGCCCAGATCCCGAGGCGTACCGCTCCCAACACCCACGGCGACCACACGGGCAGCGCGGACCGTTCGGGTGGATCACCATGTGTCCGAACTCGCCAGCAAACCCGTTCATCCCGCGTTGCACGGCACCGTTCGCGACAAGGCCGCCACCGATGCCGGTGCCAAGGGTGACCAGCATCATGTTGTCGGTTCCTTGCGCTGCGCCGAGCTGCCACTCCGACACCGTGGCGCACGTGGCGTCGTTGTCGACCGAAACGGCATGCCCGAGCCGCTCCGACAGCAGACGCCCGACCTCGAAGTCGGCGACGCCGTCGAGGTTGGGGGCCGCACGCAACACACCTTCTCGGGTGACGAGTCCCGGGACCCCGATACCAAGACTTCCTTCGACGCCCAGCGAGCTGCTCAGTTCGACGAGCACGTCGATCAGCGGCGCCAGGCTGTTCTCTCCACGCGGCGTCGGGCGCCGGTCTTCGGCGATGACGACGCCGTCGGGGTCGAGCGCAACGCCGAGCGCCTTCGTGCCGCCGACGTCGATTCCGACGCGGATCACGCTTCGGCGCGGACCTTCAGCTCACGAACCGTGTTGAGAATGCGCACCTCAGCCCGCCGCTTCACGAATCCGGGCAGCGGCACGACGAGGTCGATCGCGAGGTCGTAGCGCACCTCGGTCTTTCCGTCGTCGGTCGGGATGAACGTGAAAGCACCGTCGATCGAGCGCTGGATGTCGCCGCGGATCATCGACCAGCCGAGCAGCTTCGGGTCTTCGTCGTACCGGTACTGCAGGGTGTAGTGCGTGCTGCGCCCGAGTGCCGACGCACGAAACTCGACTTCGCTCGGACGACCTTCATCGTCGGTTGCATGGATCGTGACCGCCTTGATGTCGCGCGCCCACTCGGGGTACTTGGGCAGATCGATCGCGACGTCCCAGACAGCCTCCGGGGAGGCGTCGATGGTGATGATCTCGGTAGCGGTCTCAGCCATGGTCTTCATTCTGGCCGATGGAAGTGCCGCGCGGACGCACACCTTCG
>CALICC010000047.1 GCA_938049325.1 uncultured Ilumatobacter sp.
GACGAGGCAGCGGTCATCGGGCCGCTGTTCCACGCCGCGATCGGGGCGTTCGCGAGCTTGCCGCGGTTCGTGATCGCGGCGGTCAGCGGGTACGCACTGGGCGGCGGATGCGAGCTTGCACTCGGGTGTGATTACCGCATCGCGTCGGAGCGTGCGGTCTTCGGACAACCGGAGATTCTGCTCGGCATCATTCCCGGCGGTGGCGGAACGCAACGCCTGGCGCGAGTGGTGGGACCGTCACGAGCCAAGGAGATGTGCATGACGGGGCGGCAAGTGAAGGCCGACGAAGCCTTGCGGATCGGGTTGGCCGACGAAGTCGTCGCCCCTGACGAACTGCACGACCGCGCGTTGGCGCTCGCCGCCGACGTCGCCAAGGGTGCGTTGGTCGCGCAGGGCATCACGAAGCGGGTCATCGATGCCGGGCTCTCCGAGTCGCTCGAGGCTGGCCTCGCACTCGAAATCGACGGCTTCGTCGAAGTGTTCGGCAGCGACGACAGCCAGATCGGCGTGGCGAGTTTCCTCGAGCACGGCCCGGGCAAGGCCGAATTCACCGGGCGTTGAGCGAGCCGTCAGCGCTTCCCGCGTGCCCGACGGCCGCGCGGGATCGTTGCGGCAACGTCCGCGTCAGGAGTGAGAGGTCGAGTGATCGACCACGCATCGCGGGCGAGCCATAAACCAACGCAGATCAACACCAGCATGGAACCAGCGACGACCGAGTAGGCCGCGGTTCTGCCAAACGACTCGTAGACCTCGCCGGTCACCATCGCCATCACGCCCGCCATGAGAGCCTGGGATGCGCCGAGCATGCCCTGTGCCCCCGCTTGGCGATCGTCAGGTACCACCATGCCGGCTGCCACGCCGGCTGCCGAGATCGTGGCTCCGTCGGACAGAGCATGCACCATCGCGAGGGCGAAGATCAGACCACCCGTCGGCAACAAGCCGTATCCGGTCAAGAATCCTGCGCCGGCGACGAGGCCGATCGTCGCGAGCTTGAATGGTCCGAAGGTCTGGGCCTTGCGGCCTCCCCATGGTCCGAGGAATACGAGCGGTACTGCGAACAGCGTGATGCCGAGATTCGCGATCCACTCGGCGGTTCCCAGTTCATCGTGCACCAGTGACCAGAGCGCATCGAACCCGCCGATCATGATGAACGCGACACCGGCGAGAATCGTCGCTCCGGCGAACGGTCGGATCTTGAGCAGGTCGAAGGCCAGACGATTCTGCGGTCGCGATTCGACGGCCGTTTCATCGACCGGGACGCGGGCCACGAACGGCAAGAGGATCAGTGCCGCGGCGCTGACGACGAGGAACGGTGCGGGAATGCCGAACGGTCCGACGAGAATCGCGGAGATCGCTGGGCCCATTGCGAAGCCGAACACGTCGGCGGACAACAGTCGCCCGAGGTTGTTGCCGAGGTTGTCGGGGTCGGCGAGGATCACGATGCGCCGCACCGCTGGGCTGGCGGCCCCAACCCCGATGCCGTTGATGACGCGACCGATGATGATCGGGGTGAGCGTGGTGCCGATGGCCATCAGGAGGAGCCCGGCGACACTGACCAACACGCCGACGACGACGACCTTGCGGGCGTGGCCGCGGTCGGCGTACGGGGCGATTGCCACCTGCGAGATGAAGCCCGACAAGAATCCGATCCCGATCACGTAGCCGATCTGCGATTCGGAGATTCCGTACTCGGTGTTGTACTCGTCGACGATCGTGAACAGCACGCCGTAGCCCGCTGCCAGCATCGCGCTGAGTCCGCCGAAGGCGAACAGCATGGTCCACGGGGACGGACGGCTTGGCTCAGCGGTGTGAGCGCGCGTTGCTTCGTCCCCGCGCGTCGTCATACTCCGACGTTACTTCCGTCGAACCCTGGCCACCCTCCCGGTATCTGGCAAGGTCGTCGGAAGTTCGGGCGAGGCGACTAGCCGTGCGCCGTGAGGCCGGTTTCGTAGATGCTGCTGAGGCCGGCGTGCGTGGGGAGCGCACGA
This sequence comes from uncultured Ilumatobacter sp., assembly GCA_938049325.1. GTDB lineage: Bacteria > Actinomycetota > Acidimicrobiia > Acidimicrobiales > Ilumatobacteraceae > Ilumatobacter_A. The sequence continues at coordinate 1,989 of CALICC010000047.1, forward strand.
ATGGTCGCTCCCCAGGGTCCGGCACCGGCGGGGGTGAACTGGCCGAGGTAGTCGCCGTTGTCGACCCGCTCCATCGCAATCGTTTCGGAACGGGACCGATCGACGTGGCCAGCACTGTCGAGCGGACCGTGGACGATCTGGACGACGATCTCGTCGTGGCTCATCTGGCCTGGGTCGAGACGTGCACGAATCTCCCGGACGACTCCGGCAGGACCGTCGGCGAATCCGTCGGAACGTCCGGCGGTGATGCGAACGTCGCTCCATACGCCGGCGACGCCGTGTCGCCATGCCGCGAGGTCGCGTGCAGCCGCAGCGTTGTCGGCCACGGCCGCGTCGGCGGCCAGTGCGGCGGGTTCGTACAGCTTCGTCGTGTAGTCACGAACCATTCGCCCGGCGATCACGTTCCACCCAAGCGTGGTCCAGTTGTGCTTGATCGAATCGATCCAGCCGTGCGGCAAGCCATCGTCGCCTCGGTCGTAGAACAGGGGGATCACCCGTTGCTCGATGACCTCGAAGGTGGCGGAGGCCTCACGTTCGTCGCGGCGAGCGTCGTCGGGGTCATCCTCGAACGAGGGGAGGTCGAACCCGTTGAGACCGTCGGACATCTCGTCCCACCAACCGTCGCGGATCGAACAGTTGAGGACGCCGTTCAGCGCTGCCTTCATCCCGCTGGTGCCGCATGCCTCCATCGGTCGTCGGGGCGTGTTCAGCCACACGTCGCATCCGTGGTACATCGCTCGGGCGATGCCGATGTCGTAGTCGGGGATGAAGACGAATCGATGGCGAACGTCGGCGTCACGAGTCAGGTGTTGGATTTCCTGCATCAAGGTCTTGCCGGGGTGATCCGCAGGATGTGCCTTCCCTGCGAACACGAACTGAATGGGGCGGTCGGCGTGGAGGAGCAGACCCTTCAGGCGATCGAGTTGGCTGAGCAGGAGATTGGCGCGCTTGTAGGTGGCGAAGCGACGCGCGAAGCCGATCGTGAGGACGTCAGGGTCGAGGAGGTCGCTGCCGAGCTTGTCGCGAACGAGCTCGACGAGTTCCTGTCGGCCCGAGCGGCGCAAGCCCCAGATGTCGGCGTTGTCGATGTGCGACACTCGCTCGAACGCGCCCCGATCCGCGAGGTGCCACTCGTTGCCGACCACATCGGACAACAATTCGTCGACTGCGTCGCTGACCCAGGTACGCGCGTGGACGCCGTTCGTGATGTGGTCGATCGGAGTCTCGATCGGTGACAGGTCGGGCCACATGCCACTGAACATCTCGCGGGCGACCGACCCGTGCAACGCGGCGACGCCGTTGCGTCGCGAGGCCAGTCGGAGACCCATCACCGCCATGTTGAACTTGCCGTCGGGTTCGTCGGCTCGTGCGCCGAGGTCGAAGAGCTCGTCGAACGAGATGCCGAGCGACGGCGCGAAGTCCGCGAAGTACGTCTCGAACAGGTCACGCGGGAAACGGTCGATGCCGGCCGGGACCGGTGTGTGTGTCGTGAAGACACCACCAGCTCGAACCGCCTCGATCGCTTCGGGGAACGACAACCCGCGCTCGACCCACTCGCGGACTCGCTCGAGTCCGAGGAAGCCGGCGTGGCCCTCGTTCATGTGGAAGACCTGCGGATCGAGGTCGAGTGCGCGCAGGGCCCGGACGCCGCCGATGCCGAGCACGATCTCCTGGCGGAGGCGGTGCTGTTCGTCGCCGCCGTACAGACGGTTCGTCACCGCAACAGCTTCGGGCGAATTGCCGGCCACGTTCGTGTCGAGGAGGAAGAGCTGAATCCGTCCGACATCGACTCGCCAGACCTGTACCGACGCAGTCACACCCGCCAGGTCGACCTCGACGACGACGCCGGTATTGACCAGACCGAGCGTGTCGGGGTCGATCCGATCATTGCGTTCCTGCTGCCACCCGTCGGCGCTGAAGAACTGGCGGAAGTAGCCCTCGGCATAGAGCAGACCGACACCGATCAGCGGCACACCGAGGTCGGATGATGCCTTCAGGTGGTCGCCTGCGAGTACCCCGAGGCCACCGGAGTACTGCGGGAGCGCCTCGGTGATCCCGAACTCTGGCGAGAAGTACGCAATGCTGCGAAGCGGCGATTGGCGGTCGGCAAACCAGGAGCGCCCACTCAACGCCTCGATCAACCTCTCATCGGCTGCCTGGACGGCCTTCACGAACGCCGGATCGGCGGCGAGCTCACTCCACCGTGCGGGTGGGGTGCGACGAACGAGATCGGTCGGGTGCTGGCCGGTCCGGCGCCACGAACGCTCACCCCGTCGCCGGTCGACGCGATCGAAGACGCCCGCGAGCTCGCGATCCCATGCCCAATGGAGGTTCGCGGCGAGGTGCGGAAGTGCCGACAGGGGAGCGGGAATCACACTCGTGACGTTGAAGCGGTGGCTGGGAATCATCGCCCCGCAGGGTAACGCTGTCAGCGGTGCGCCGAATCGAGCTATCGGCGCTCGATGCGGTGCATCGTGATCGCCGCGTCGTAGACGTACGCGATCGATTCCGCGATCGCGTGCCAGGCGTATTTCTCTTCGATCAGTGCGCGAGCGTTGCGCGTGAGCCGCTGCGCCAGGTCGTTGTCGGTGAGCACCATCTCGACGCAACGGGCCAGGTCGTCGGGGTTGCCGGGCTCGAATGTGAGTCCAGCGTCGGTCCCCGAGATCAACTCGGCGAGTCCGCCGGTGTGCGCAACGATGAGCGGCGCGCCAGCGGCGAGTGCTTCCAACGCGACGAGGCCGAATGGCTCGTAGAGCGACGGGATCACCACGCAGCCCGCGCGGTTGATGAGGCCCCGAAGCGCACTGTCGTGGAGGAAGCCGGGGAGATCGATCAGATCGCTCACTCCTTCGACGTCGATCTGTGTCTGGAGCTCGGGGAGGTAGCTGCCACGGCCTGCGATCGTGCACGACACGTCCGGGATCAGCGTGCGCAGTGTGGTCATCGAGCGGGCGAGCACTTGGAAGCCCTTCTCGTACTGCACTCGGCCCCACGACACGATCAGCGGGCCACGCGCCGCAGGGTCGTCGTGGCCGTCCCACAGCGCTGGGTCGATCCCATTGGGAATTCGAACGACTTGTTGAGGGACGAGCTCGAATCCGTCGACGAGCTGATCGACCATGAAGCGTGTCGATGCAATGAGACGGTTGGCTCTGAATGCGAGCCACCATTCGATCGAGTTGACGTCGGTGGGTTCGCCCTTCGGCAGGTTGCCGCCGTGGCGGACGCGCTCGGTCCCGTGCATCGTCAAGACGAACGGCGCATCGTGACGTCGCGCGAGCGTGTCGGCGGCCCACCCGATACGCCAGTCGTGACCGTGCACCACGTCGGGAACCCAGTCGGTGAGCGGTGAGTCGGCATCGGTCATCAGCTGCACGAAGGCGTGGTTGGCCGATGACGTCAGCGCGATGAATCGTTCGTCGGGGATGTGGGGAAAGTCGATGCTGGCTCGAAAGACGCGTACCGCCCCGGTGCGCTCGGCGCGTTCGTCGGCGTGGCGATCGGCAACGGTCAGCACGACCACGTCGTGTCCTGCAGCTGCGAGCGCCTGGCTGAGACCATCGACATGTGCAGCTGTGCCGCCCGACTGGCGGGGAGGAAAGTCCCAAGTCAGCATGAGTACCCGCACCTTCCAGACCGTAGCGCTGGGATTCGGTTGCGACGGCCATCGCTCCACGAGTGAGTACTGTGGCGCTCGATGGTCGCATCCTCTTCGCTCATTGGCGAGCTCGATCTCCACCTGTTCGGGGAGGGAAGCCATCGCCGATTGTGGGAGCTCCTCGGCCCGCAAGCTGTTGGCCAGCGCCCCGGCGGCGTCTGGGCGGTCCAGTTCACGGTGTGGGCCCCGAACGCTCGAGCGGTCGCCGTGGTCGGCGACTGGAACGACTGGAAGGCCGAGCCGCTGAAAGAGGTCGACAGCGACGGCCCGAGCGGGCTCTGGACGGTCGTGTCGAATGCTCCGCAGTCAGGGCACTGCTACAAGTACGAGATCACGACGTCTGAGGGGCGCACGATTCGCAAAGCCGACCCGATGGCGCGTCAGACCGAGCGACCGCCCAGCGATGCGAGTGTCGTGCCGAGCTTCGACGAGTACGAGTGGGCCGACGACGACTGGATGTCCGGACGCCACGCCACGGTCGACGGGGCGGCACCGTTGCGGATCTACGAGTTACACCTCGGTTCCTGGCGGCGCACGGTCGACGAGTGGGACCAGCTGGCCACCGAGGTGGGACAACACGTCGCCCGACTCGGGTTCACCCACGTCGAGTTGCTTCCGGTAGCGGAGCACCCATTCGGCGGGTCATGGGGCTACCAGGTGTCGGGGTACTACGCGCCCACTGCACGCTTCGGTGACCCGACCGGATGCCGCCGATTCGTCGACACGCTGCATCAACAGGGCATCGGGGTGATTCTCGACTGGGTGCCCGCGCACTTCCCGAAAGACGAGTGGAGTCTCGGTCGATTCGACGGTACGGCGTTGTACGAGCACCCGGATCCTCGGCGGGGGGAACATCCCGACTGGGGCACCTACGTGTTCAACTTCGGCCGCAACGAGGTGCGCAACTTCCTGATTGCGAACGCGCTCTACTGGCTCGACGAGTTTCACATCGACGGTCTTCGGGTCGATGCGGTTGCCTCGATGCTGTACCTCGACTACTCGCGCGGTCCTGGCGAGTGGACCACGAACGAGCACGGCGGTCGGGAGAACCTCGATGCGATCCGGCTGTTGCAGGAGACCAACACCGTTGTCGGCGAAGAGTTTCCGGACGTGATGATGATCGCCGAGGAGTCAACCGCGTGGCCAGGTGTGACGCATTCGGTCGCGAGTGGAGGTCTGGGGTTCAGCCACAAGTGGAATCTCGGCTGGATGCACGATTCCCTCGGCTACATGGAGCACGAGCCGGTGCATCGATCGCACCATCACAACGAGATGACGTTTGCACAGCTTTACGCGTACAACGAACGCTTCGTGCTGCCGCTCAGCCACGACGAGGTTGTCCACGGCAAGGGCAGCTTGTTGAACAAGATCGGTGGCGACGACTGGCAGCGCTTTGCCGGACTCCGAGCGCTGTTCGCGTGGCAGTGGTCGGTTCCGGGCGCGCCGCTCGTGTTCATGGGCGCCGAACTGGCGCCGTGGCAGGAGTGGAACGATGCAGCCGAACTGCCGTGGCATCTGCTCGACCACCCGTCGCACCGCGGCGTGCACGATGTCATGGCGGCGATGAACCGATCAGCGGACTCCCACCCGGCGATGTGGAGCCGAGACAACGACCCGGGCGGTTTCCAATGGCTCGACGCCGACGACGCCAAGCACTCCATGTACTCGTTCTTGCGATGGGGGGATCACGGCGCTGCTGCGGTGGCCTGCATCGCCAACTTCACACCCGTGCCGCGACCCGGGTATCGCGTCGGGCTGCCCTGGGTCGGCGAATGGGAGGTTGTGCTCGACACCGACGAAGCGACCTGGTGGGGGAGTGGTCACCGTTCCGGATCGCCCGTGGTCGCAACCGAAGACGAGCCGTGGCAGCAGCAGCCCGCATCGGCCGTCACCGACGTCGGCCCGATGTCGATGCTGTGGCTCGCGAGCCCGGCTCGTCCAGCCGACTGAGGTCTGGAGCAACAGCGGGCGACGCCGGGCTGGTCAGCTCGACTCGACGAGCTTCTTGAGGCGCTTGAGGTTTCGTCGCCAGATCGGGCCGAGCACCAGCTTGCCTCCGACGATCTCGCCGAGGCGCCCACCGAAAAACCACGGGAAGTCGAGGTCTTCGATCCAGGTGAAGCGAGTGCGCTGTCCGCTGTCGAGCGGCTCGACGTGCAGCACGCCGCTTCCGGTGACCATGCCGGTGTGCTTCACGCCCATCGCTCCGTCGGTGGCGGATCGATCGCCAGTGGCGTCGACTGCTGGCTGCCACTGCGTGATCTCCATCTCGTCGGTGAGGCGGATGGGCCCGATCTTCGTATCGCAGAGGAACGCCGTGCCGACACCGCGCGTCTGGTCGGTCTGGAACCGAATCGCAACAGCGTCGGCCATCCATTCGATGTGATCCTCGATGGGTTCGATGACGTTCCACACCGTTTCCGGGGTCGCGTCGATATCGATCGAGACCGTGACGTCGCTCATGTGTGGAGTGTGGCGGACGTTTAGGCCGTTGCGCCAACGGAGCGCAATGTCGACGCTGCCTTCTCGGGCGCCACGATGTTGATCAGCACGCCGGTGCCGCGCTCGAATCCGGCCTGAGTGGTGACCTGCGGCCAGATGTGCATGTGCCAGTGGTAGTCGCCGGTGTGCTGGTGTGGAGCGGTGTGCAACCCGATGTTGAACGCCACGTCGCCGAGTGCTGCCTGCAGATGCCCGATGGCGTCGCGTAGGGCGATCCCGACGGCGCGTAGCGCGTCGTCGGATGCGCTCGGAAGGTGCGCGTGCTGCTCGTGCGGGACGACCATCATCTCGTAGGGAACGCCACTGGCGAATGGGCAGAACACCACGACGTCGTCGTTGGAGATGACGATGCGGTCGCCGACGGTGATTTCGGCTTGCAGCGTGGTTTCGAGCAGCGAGCCGCCGGCGAATCGTGCAAAGGCGCGCTCCTCGTCGAGCACCTCACCGGGAACGAACGGCAGTCCGAGAATCTGGCCGTGAGGGTGCGCGACCGAGGCGCCGGCCTCGCGACCGTGGTTCACGATGACCTGCGTGTAGCGAACGAATGGAAGCTGGGCGTGCTCGGCAAGGCGTCGTTTGAGCACGAACATGAACTCGGCTGCGTGCTCGTCGTCGAGGGTGCCGAGGCCACCTTCGTGCTCCGGCTCGTAGACGAACACTTCGTGGATGCCGCTGGCCTCGGCCTGCACGTGGACCGGTCCGAGGTTCTGCACCGCGAACGCGTCGTCGCCGTCGAACGCCGGGTACAGGTTGGGGATCACCCGCATCGACCACGTGCCGTCGTCTTCGGTGGTCTCCAACGCAGGTGGTGTCTCTTCTTCGTTGCCCGGACAGAACGGACAGGGTCGACTCAACGACAGTTCTTCGCTTCGATCACGATGGATGAAATCCGTCGGGCGTTCGGCCCGATCGGGAACGATCGTCACCCATCGACCATTCAGTGGATTCAGCCGCATCTGACTCATCAGAAGGTGAGGATACGACGCTCAGCGCGCTGTGAGGTGACATGGGCGCCCGACGTCGCGTCTCTGCAACCTGTTCGTTACGTCGGTGATTCGCCGTCGTGGTCGACGCCGCTCGTTTCGGCTCGGTCCGCGACGTCGCCGTCGCCCGAAACGTCGTCGAGAATCTCCGATGCGACCGACCCGATTCTGACGCCGTGGCGCCGGACGCCGGACCGTTCGCTGAGGAGTGCATCGAGCATCTCGCGCCGATCGAGACGGTTCTGATTCCAACGGTGCAGACCCCACCCCAACAGCGATCCGACCGAGAACGCAATGAGCCCGCCGATGCCGTCGAGCCAGAAGTGATTGGCGGTCACGATGATGCAGAAGAGCGTCGCTGCGGGATACAAGAGGACGAGCGCTTTCGTCCACCGCCGCCGCAGGAGCGGCCAGACCGCGAGCGCACACCAGGTCGACCAGCCGATGTGGAGGCTCGGCATCGCCGCGTACTGGTTGGAAATCGACGCGACCTCTTCGGAGTCGAAGCGCCACGGGCCGCCGTAGACGCTGAGGGTGTCGACGAAGCCGAACCCGTTGTCGCCGACGAACCGGGTCTCTTTGCCGGGACGCAGTTCACTCTCGACGCAGGCACCGCCGTATTCGAAGGTGCCGGGGGCGGGACAGGGCTGGTCGAGCAAGCGCGGTGGCATCAGCGGGAAGAAGGCGAAGCCGATGATCGCCAGTGCGGTCATGGCGGCGAGGGTGTTGCGCCATTGTGGGAAGACGTCGGCGCGCTTGAAGAACAACAGGATGAACACAGCGAGCGTGACGAAGAAGTGTGCGGTGCCGTAATAGACGTTCCAGAACTGGATGAACCACTTCTGGGCGAGGAAGAATTCTTGGACCGACTCTTCGTGGTAGAGCCCGACAAGACGCTCGGCGCGGATGACGCGCTCGGCGTTGTGGAACGCCGCTTCGGGGATACCGCCTTCGGCGAGGTTGTTGGAGCCGAATCGGTTACGAATCCACGAGTAGATCACGTAGAAGATCGCGACGATGAGCGCTTCTTTCCACCAGTACAGACGGTGGGTTCGCTCCGGTATCTCGATTCTCGGGCTCCCCTCCGTCATTGGTTGCACTGTAAACGACCGAGACGAAGTTCTGAGCGTCGCTTTGCCAGAAGCTGTGGTGGAATCAAGTTGCGACAGAAGGTCAGGACGGGCAGCACTTGTCCATGAAACGCTCGCGATCGACGATCGCTCGCGTGATCTTGCCCGCGGCCACCAGGCCACCACTGTCGGACACCGAGATCGTGAAGGTGAGACGCCTGCCGTCGACCTTGTCGAGAAACGCGTCGGCGGTGACGGACGCCCCGACCGGCGTGGGCTGCAGGTGGTCGATGCGGATACGCATGCCGACGGTGGTGGCGTCGGCGGCCAGCTGGTCGTTCAGCGCGTTCAGTGTGGCAGCCTCCGCCAATGCGATCATTCGCGGGGTGGCCAACACGTTGACGTCGCCGGAGCCGACCGACGCCGCCGTGTCGCCGGTGGTCACCGTGAGGGTTGCCGTTCCGCGCAGGCCCGTTTCCACTGTCACGGCGACCGACGCTAACGCGCATCGAGGCAAGGACCCCACGTGGAGGCCTCAGTGCAGACGGACCGGTGACCGAATCGAACGCGAGGACGACCGATTCGCGGCGACAGTGTCGCGTCCGTCTCGTAAACTGATCCGGTGATCGACAAAGACGTTCTGGAACGGGTGCTCGCCGGTGCCACGAAGACCGGTGCCGACTTCGCGGAGGTGTACGCGGAGGACAAACGCTCGACCTCGGCTGGCCTCGACGACGGCCGGATCGAGCAGGTCACCAGCGGACGCGACCGTGGTGCGGGTATCCGGGTGATCGCAGGCGAAACGACCGGGTTTGCGTACACATCCGATCTGTCGGAGGCCGGACTCAACGTCGCGGCGAGCGCTGCGGCCGCTGCAGCGAGCCAAGGTGGGGGTGGCGTCAACACGGTGGGCCTGACCCAGTCCGCCCCTCATCGTCCGAACCAGGTCGTGCACGACCCCGAGTCGATCGAGAAGGCGCGCAAGGTCGAGCTCCTGAACCGCATGGACGAAGCCGCCCGATCATTCGGCCCTGAGATCGTTCAGGTGTCAGCCGGCTACGGCGACAGCACGAAACGTGTGCTGGTGGCCAACACCGATGGCGTGCTCACCGACGACGAGATCATCCGCACGCTGCTGCGCATCAACGCGGTGGCCAACGGCGATGGCGGCATGCAAACCGGCTACCAGTCGATGGGGCATACCGTGGGCTTCGAGATCTTCGACACGGTCGACGTCGAGGAGATGGCTCGCGAAGCCGCTCGCCAGGCGATCACGAAGCTCGCGGCTCGCCCGGCTCCGTCCGGCGAGATGCCAGTGGTCATCAAGCACGGCACGGGTGGCGTCTTGTTCCATGAAGCGTGCGGACACGGCCTCGAGGCCGACCACATCCAGAAGGACGCGAGTGTGTATGCCGGCAAGGTCGGTCAGCTCGTCGCCAACCCGATGGTCACGTTGGTCGATGACGGGACCATGCCCGGCGAGTGGGGCACACTCGGCTTCGACGACGAAGGGTCCCGTACGCAGCGCAACGTGCTGATCGAAGACGGCGTCCTCACCGACTACATGTGGGACTACCTGCGCTCGCGCAAGGACGGGCGCCCGCAGTCGGGTAACGGCCGTCGGCAGAGCTACCAGCACCTGCCGATGGTTCGCATGACCAACACCTTCGTCATGAACGGACCTGACGATCCGGACGACATCATCGCGTCGACGCCCAACGGCGTGTACGTCGCGAAGCTCGGCGGCGGCTCGGTCAACACCGCCTCGGGCGACTTCGTGTTCGGCATGACCGAGGCGTACTTGATCGAGGACGGCAAGCTCACCGAGCCGCTGCGCGACGGCAACCTCATCGGCAACGGCCCGAAGGTGCTTCAAGACATCGACATGCTCGCCAACGACTTCTCGATGGGCAGCCCCGGCACCTGCGGCAAGGATGGTCAGGGTGTGCCGGTCGGCGACGGCCAGCCCACGCTGCGCGTGAAGGCACTCACGGTCGGCGGCACCGCAGCATGACCCACCTCACGCTTCTTCCGTTCTCTGGGTCTTTCGCGACCTCCGGGGTAGCCATTCGCACAGAGAAGTGGGTTGTGGCGAGGTGTGCGCGATGAACGACACCACGCAGGAGTTGCAAGCAATCGCTGACCGAGTCGTCGAACGGGCAGCTGCGGGTGAGCAGATCGAGGCGTTCGTCTCGCGTGGCGGCGAAACCGAGGTCCGTGTCTACGAAGGTGATGTCGAGCACTTCGTCTCGGCACAGTCGGAAGGGCTCGGGATCCGCGTCATTCGTGACGGCCGAACGGGCTTCGCATATGCCGGGACGCTCGACGAGGCGGCGATTGCCGACGTGCTCGCCGAAGCGCGCGACAACGTCCAGTTCGGCACCGTCGACGAGTTTGCCGGCCTCGCCGAGCCCGACGGCGTTGCGCCCACCGACCAGGAACTCTGGAACGACGCACTCGCCGACTACGCGACCGACCGCAAGATCGACATCGCGAAAGAGCTCGAGAAGCTGGCGTCAGGGCGTGACCCGCGCGTTCGTGTCGACGACTCCAACTACGCCGATGCGTGGGGCGAGGCTGCGGTTGCCTCCACCAATGGCGTCCGTCAGGCAGGCCGCGAGAACGGCTGTTACGTCTCGGTGTCGACACTGGCCGACGACGGTGATGGTGATGACGTCGAGACGCAATCCGGTTTCGGGTTTTCGGTCGGTCGTCAGCCCGACGAGTTCGATCTCGACCGCGCCGCCCAAGAGGCGAGCGACCGGGCGACCCGACTTCTCGGCGCCACCAAGCCGGCGTCGAAGACGACCACGGTCGTGCTCGACCCGTTCGTCACGGCACAGTTCCTCGGAGTGATCTCGTCGACGCTCAACGGCGAAGCCGTGGTGAAGGGCCGGTCGTTGTTCGCCGACCGTCTGGGTGAGCAGGTTGCGGCCCCCGGCGTGACGCTCGTCGACGACCCGACCAACCCGTTGGCCTACACGTCGACCGACGTCGACGGCGAAGGCCTCGCAGCTCGTCGCAACGTGTTGATCAACGATGGACGTCTCGAGATGTTCGTGCACAACTCGTACTCGGCGCGCCGCGCTGATGCCGTGTCGACCGGCAACGCCACCCGAGGCGGTTTCGCCGGAACTCCCGGCGTCGGCTGCCTGGCGCTGTCACTCGAACCGGGCACTCGTTCGCAGGACGAACTCGTTGCCGACATCGACGACGGTCTGCTGGTGCAGATGGTGCAGGGCTTGCATTCGGGTGTCAACCCGATCAGTGGCGACTTCTCGACCGGTGCCGCTGGCTTGTTGATCAGCAACGGCGAAGTGGGTGCGCCCGTGCGCGAGTTCACGATCGCATCCACGCTGCAGCGCATGCTGCAGGACATCGTCGAAGTGGGTGGTGACATCGACTGGCTGCCGATGCGTGCTGCCGGCATGTCGTTGGTCATCTCCAACGTCACGATGTCGGGTTCTTGATCGCTCAGTTCACGAGCTTGCGGTACCGCTGGCACATCACCGCGACGGGCATCGGTTCAGCCGCGGCCTCGTAGCTGAACGGGCCATCGTCGCGCCAACCTCGCCGCTCGTAGAAGGCTCGAGCTCGAGCATTGCCAGAAACGACAGCGAGCCACGCGGATCGGTGACCATTCGCGCAAACGCGACGTTCCGCCTCGTCGAGCAGCATGTCGGCGATTCCCGCCCCGCGGTGATCGCCTGCCAAGTACACCTGCTCCACCTCGTCGTCGACGACGGTGACGAAGCCGACGACGAGACCGTTGATTTCGGCGACCGCGGTGTCGTGGATCATCGAGGCTGCTCGTGTCGTGAACGAGGCGGTGGTGCGGGCGGCCACGAGCTCGTCGGGAACGTGGCCGACGTGTCCGTCGTGCCAACCCGACTGCCAGATCGTGGCAACGCGTGCCGCGTCCGCCTCGATCGCTGGTCGCAGCAGCACGTCAGTTGCCATCGGGATCGTCCGGGCGAAGGCTGTCGAGGAAGTCTTCGAATTGGGTGCCGAGGTCGTCGGCGCTGGGGATGGCGGCTTCGGCTCGTCGATCGAACTCGGCTTCGAGCATGCGGACGTACATCTTGAGTTGGTCGTCGTGCTCGATCACCTCGTCGTGCACCTCACGCCATGAGGCGACCTGTTCGGAGAAGTCGGTCGGGCATGGAACGTCGAGTACGTGGCTCAGATGTCGTGAGAGCGCCGACGTCGCCTGCGGGTGCTCGGCGTTCATGAGGTAGTGGGGGATGCCGACGCGCAGCGACACCGACGGGATCGCTCGCGCTTCGAGTTCAGCAGCGAGGACGCCGGCGATGCCGGTGACGCCCTGGTACGAGGGCGCGGAGAGTCCGAGGCGTCCGGCGAGTTCCTGATGCGCCGTGCTGCCGGTGACCGGTGGGCGGCGCGTGTGCGGGATTGCTTCGGCTGACGATCCGACCGTCACGACGGCTTCGCACCCGAGTGCTTCGGAGACGGTGACGATCGCTTCGACGTAGGTGTGCCAGTACAGGTGGGGTTCGACGCCGAGCAGCGACACGACGTCGCGGTGCCCGGCGTTGCGCTGCACGATGATCTGGTTCGACGGCCACACGATGCTGCGCACGTCGTCGTCGATCGACACCAGCGGCCGGTGCTGTGTGAAGTCGTAGAACGGATCGGAATCGATCTCGCCGACGACCACGGCGACATCGTGATCGATGAAGCACTCGACGGCGTGAGTGGCGGCGTTGGCGACGTCGAACCAGCCGTCGAGCCCGACGAGCATCACGGGCCGATCGAGCGTGCCGATCTCACCGGTCGAGAAGTTGAGCACCTCGGTGACGTCCACCGCCACATTCTGCCAGCGACATGGGGTGGGTCAGACGAACCTCGTGGCGTCAGGCTTCGCGAACGTCAGGAGAGTGCTGCCACGACGTGGTCGATCGAGTGTGTGAGCGCCTCGACATCGGTGGGGTCGATCGCCGGGAACATGCCGACGCGCAACTGGTTGCGTCCAAGCTTGCGGTACGCGTCGGTGTCGAGCACGCCGTTCGCGCGCAG
>CALICC010000048.1 GCA_938049325.1 uncultured Ilumatobacter sp.
TCCGGTCATCATCTCGTTGCACGACTTCTACTTCGCGTGCCCGACGGTGCAGCTACTCGATGAGTCCGATCGGTTCTGCGGCGGAACCTGCACGTCAGGCCAAGGGGTGTGTCGTACGCCCCCGGGCCTGGCCGACACGCCCCACATCAAGCATGGCTACGTCAACGAATGGCGCCGTAGGTCGAGTTCGGTACTCGCCGCGGCCGATGCGTATGTGACCACGAGTAACACAGCAGCCGCCATCCTCACCGACAACTTCTCAGAGATCGGGTCGCGTCTCCGCGTGATCGAACACGGCCGAGATCTCGAACAGTTGAGCTCGGTCGCAGCGCCGCCGCAGCCCGATGAACCGATCCGCATCCTCGTGCCCGGCACGCTCGGTGTGCACAAAGGCGCGCAGCTGATCCAGCGCATGGCCGAGCTCGACGTCGACGAACGCCTCGAGTTCCACCTCATCGGCAAGCTCACGCGCGAAGCGCAGATTCCGCGCCTTGTCGATCATGGTCCTTACGAGCGCGACGAATTCGCGGATCTGGCAGCACAGATTCGCCCATCGGCAACCGCCGTGCTGTCGATCTGGGCCGAGACGTATTCGCACACGGTGACCGAGTCGTGGTCGGTCGGCGTGCCGGTGCTCGGTTCGAATTGGGGTGCCGTCGGCGAACGGATCGAACGTCATGGCGGCGGCTGGGTGATCGATACCACCGATGCGAACGCTGCGTTCGCGCAGGTGGTCGCTGCGTTGTCGGACCCCGACGACTGGGAACAGCAGCGAGCGACCGCAACGACTGCCGGGCTGCCGTCGACGTTGTACATGTCGAGCCGATACATGGACCTGTATGCCGATGTGCTGAACGAACGCTGCGTGCTGCGCGCAGGAACTGCCTGACGATCATGCCCCTTCCCACGTTTGCGATCGTCGGAGCTCAAAAGAGCGGCACGCGATGGCTTCGCAAGAACCTCGGCGCGCATCGCTCCGTCTTCACGGTCGATCGCGAGGTGGAGTTCTTCAACCACCACTTCGACGAAGGCCTCGATTGGTATCGAGCGCAGTTCGAAGGCGCGGCCGATGGCATGGCGATCGGCGAGGCCACCCCGGGCTACATGTTCCACGTCGATGACCCGGCGCTTGTTGCTCAACGGATGCACGGCAGCCTCGGGCCCGACCTTGCCGTCGTCGCGATTCTGCGGAGCCCCGTCGAGCGCGTGAGGTCGTCGTATGTGCACCACCTGCGACGCGACCGGATCGATCCCGACGCGTCACCGCTCACGTTCCTGTCCGAACTCGATCCCGACCACGACGATCTCGGCATCGTCAGCGGCTGCTGGTACGGACGCAGCCTGCAGCCGTTCGCGGAGCGATTCGAACGACTGCACATCGAGTTCCACAGCGACATTGCGGTCGACGCAGAGGCGTTGTACGTCCGGGTGCTCGAACACATCGGTGTCGACGACCCGTGGGTCCCTGCAGCGCTGCATGACGTCGTGTTCTCCGGGCGTGCTCAGGTCGCCAAGAAGTTCCCCGATCATCCGATCTTCGAGGTCTCCGACGGCGAGCTCGCCGAGGCGATTGGTTCGCGCCTGTTCGACGATGGTGAGCTGCTCGAACAGATCGCTGGGCGGGCGGTCCCGTGGATTCGGACCGACATCGAACTCAAGAAGGAGGCCCCGGCATGAAGCGCTTGGTGTTCATCGTCGGAATGCATCGCAGCGGCACCTCGTGTCTGACCGGGCTACTCGGCGATGCCGGCGTGTGGTTGGGACCCGTCGAGAAGGGGAGCCCGCACAACACGAAGGGGAACAACGAGAACCGGCAGGTCATGAACTTGAACAAGGCAGTGCTGGCTGCCAACGACGCCGCATGGAACAATCCGGGTGAGGTCGACGCTGACTGGAGTCCCGAGCACGATGCCCGCGCTGACGAACTGCTCGACGACCTGCTCGAAGACGGTCGGATCACGGCGATGAAGGATCCTCGCACGCTCCTCACGGGTGACGGTTGGCGTCGAGCGGCGGACCGAGCCGGCGCCGTGATATCCGACATCGGGACGTTCCGGCGCCCCGAACGTGTGGTTGCGTCGCTCACGGCGCGCGACCCGTCGCTCGACCCGACGCATTGCCTCTCGTTGTGGGCCTCGTACAACCGTCGGCTGTTGGAACTCCACGACCGTTCGGCGTTTCCGATCGTCGACTTCGATCTCCCGGCAGGCGACTACCTCAGCCAGGTGCGGTGGGCATTCGCTGAGTTGGATCTCGAGCCGCCCGAACAACTCGACTTCTTCGAGGGGGGTCTGCGCCACCAAGACCATGCCGACCCGGAACTCAAACCTGACGTCGAAGCGATCTACCGCGAACTGCAGCGGCGCAGCGGGTCATGAGGCGCCGACTACGCGACCTCATCGGCGGTCGCGAGTCCAGGCGGCCTCAATGGCCGAACCTGATCGTCGCGGGAACCCAAAAGGCGGGCACCACGTGGTTGCATCGTGCGCTCGCAGCGCACCCCGACGTGGAGATGTCCTCGCCGAAGGAGTTGTACTTCTTCGGTCGAGCGGACGTCGACGACCCCGATCAGCAAGCGAGGTATCGCGAACACTTCGCGATGATGAGTGCCAGGTATCGCGGCGAGTCGTCGAGTAGCTATTTCTGGCGGCGCAGCGATGCGCCGACGTCGCCGAAGCCGAATGACGACGTCGATGCTGCCCATGCCATTCGTCGACTGCTCGGCCACGACGTGGTCGTCTTCGTACTGCTCCGCAGTCCGGTCGAACGAGCGGTTGCCGGGGCGAACCATCAGGTCACGATGGGTCGCATGGGGGTCGACGACGACATCGTCGACGCTGAGCCTCGGCATGGCGTGGTCGACCTCGGCTTCTACGGACGTCACCTCGACCACTGGCTCGACGTTCTTGGCGGGCAGGTCGAGCCCATCCTGTTCGACGATCTCGAAGCCGATCCGGCTGGGGTCTTGGACCAGGTCGGGAACCGACTCGAGCTTCGTATGGATGACATTCCTGCTGAGGTGCGAAACGAGATCCTTCAGCCCACCCACACCCGGGAACAGGTTCGAGAAAGCCAGCAGGTGTTCGATGCGCCGTCATTCACGGTTCGCCCGGCGGACGTCGAGCGGCTGTTGGAGATCTACCGCAGCGACATTCGGCGCGTTGAGGAGCTGTTGGGCCGCTCGCTCGATGCATGGACAGACCTCGATGCGTTGATGGCGAAGCTCGTCTCCACGGAATGATGACCGGCCCAACTCGACCGGCGACGTGCGCGTCGGTCCAGGTCTTCGGCGGACCCGCCGCCTCGTCCACCTCACTTGGCCACCACCTCGAGCCCAACGCCACCACCTCTACCTCAGCATGCGGATACGAAGCGCTAGAGTTTCGCAAGTGAGTGGCCATTCCGACTTCTTGGTCGTGCGGGCCGCGGCTCTCTCGGATCCTTTGAATCGGTTCCTTCAGTCGGCGAGCGACCACCTTGACCTTGGTGGCGGAGCCATGGTGTCGCGATGGTCGATCGGTACCGAGGAACACGACCGCTCCGGTTTCGACGGTTTTGCTGCACGACCGTCGATCGTCATGTGCGGAACTCCTGTTTCGGGGCGCGCTGGTGTGAGCGCAACGTCACTCGCAGAGCGTGGCGATTTCGACGATCTGATCGGCCCCTTCGCAGTGCTGCGACTTCACGCCGACGGCTCGCTCGACATCACGAACGACTCGTTTGGCATTCAGGCCCTGTATTGGCTTGACCAAGACGGGGTACAGATCGTCGGGACCCGCATCGACCTGGTTGTCGAAGCGTATGAGTCCTACGTCGGGCGGCGAGCCCGTCGAAACCGCGACGCTGCCCTCGCCGTCGCCGCTCGAGGCCTTGCGTTCGGAACCGACACCGGCTTTGACTCGATTCAACTCGTCGAGTTCGGAGCGCGTGTTGCAATGGAGACCGGCGGCGCCCCCCGCCAGGTTGGATGGTGGCGTTCGCCATGGGACGTTGCGCTGAGGCAACCGGACGACATCGATGGAGTCGTTGACGAGGCCGTCGACAGGCAGATTGCAGGACTCCGTGCCATCGCCGCGAACTCGTCAGATCCTGTCGAGGTGGACTTGACTGGTGGCAAGGATTCGCGCCTTGTGCTTGCCTTGTGTGCGACCGCCGGAATCCTCGACGACGTTCTCTTCGTGACTCGTGGCGGTATCGACCATCCGGATGTCGTCGTTGGAACTCACGTGGCCGCCGAACTCGCACTCAACCATCAGCGTTCGCCTTGGGAGGGCCCGCGCGACTCGTGGGACCGCGAATTCCTGGTCCGTGCGGGATGCGTCGCCGGTCGCGCCGGCATCTTCGCTGACCCGCGGGAGAGGATTGGTCGTAGTTGGAGGGTCCCAGGTTTTGCAGGGGAAACCTGGCGCACCAACTACCCGGGCCAGCAGCTCGATGATTCGTTCGACAGGATCGTCGAGCGGGAGTATCAGCATCTGCGTCGTCGGGCCTGCTACATCCGGGAGCCTGCCTTCGACGATGTTCTCGATCGTGCGACCGAGCAGTTGCGAGAGATCGCAACGAAGGCGCGCCTGAGCGATGTCGTAGATGCGCAGTACGTTCTCGATCGATGCCGGACTTGGCTCGGTTCGCGTGTGCGTTCGTTTGACCGCACGTACTTCGCGCTGTATTCACCAAGTGTGGCTTCGTTGGCGTTCTCCCTGGGGCTCCAGGCCCGTCTCGATGAGTCGATCAGAACCGCGGTGATGCGCCGGTCGCCGATTTCGTCGTCGCAGGTCCCGTTCACGAAGCTCCTGGAGCGAGGCGCCAAGCTCTCGGACGTGCCACCAACCCTCGATCAGCAGCGGGCCGCTCGAGGCGAGAAGGTTCCGTGGCCACCTTGGACACGCTCGTACCGGGACTATCGAGAAACTCGGCAGCGGATTCTCGACGGCATGGATGGCCAGCCCGTCGACCGCTGGACGGCGCTACGCGAGATGCTCCTTGCCGACGGACCTGATCACGCTGTCTACGAGTTCGCCAACTTCGAGGCGGTTCGAGCGGACCTCGAAGAAGGACCGGCGATGAGTAGATCTCGAGACATCTGGCTCTGCGACGTGCTCACGGCGAAGCTGCAACTCGCGTCCGTTTGACCTGAGTCAGTTCGAGACGTGTTCCCGAACCGCTTGGTAGATCGCCTGGGCGGGCGCACAGATCTCGTGCACGACGTCGAGGAGTTCCGGGGTCAGCTCGTCACGGTTGGTTGCGGACGCGGGGCTCGTGTTGAGTCGGGGGATCTCGATGTCGCGGTCGGACCATTCTTGAAGGCGGTCGACGAACGGGTTGAGGTCGTCGAGGATGCCGACGAGCGCGAAGCGTTTGAGATTCTCGATCGACGCTGCGATGTCATGATCGGTTGCTGACCGCGGTCGGTTGTCGCCGTCGCCGCGGAAGATCGCGGCGTACTTCTCGGCGTGTACGCGGGCACGCAACGTCGGTACGCCGTCCTTGAGGAGAAAATTTTCCAGGGAGTCTTCGATCCGTCCGTACTCGCGATCCTTGTAGCGGTCATAGAAATACGCAGAAAGGAACCGTTCGACGGGATCGCGAAGCACCGTCACGAACTCGAACTCGTCGAGGAATTCAGCATGCATCGCGTGGGTGTACCGAAAATGGCCCATCACCAGACGGGGGTAGGCCGACGACAGCTCGTATGCGAGGAGCTGATCGCGGAACGCAAAGTTGTCCATGTCGAGCTTGTGCGCTACTCGCGTGGAGGCCGCAGCGTCGAGGTCGAACGACTCGTCTCGGCGACGGTCCGTGGGGAACCCGTTCTGCAGCGCCCGCTTGATCGAGGTGCCTCCACACTTCTGCACGTGCAGAAAGAACACGCGACGCCGACTACTGGTACCCACGAGCGCCAACAGTAGCGAGACGGTGGCGTCGCACAGGCGTTCGAGCTCGACTCGCGTTCTCAGTAGGGTCTCGGAGAGATGATCCACTACACGTTGACAGTCGGCGGCCCTGATCTCGTCGAAGATGCGCGACCCGGGTTGGAAGTCGCTACGAAGCGCTATCGGGTGTTCGACGGTGACTTCTTCGAAGCCGTTTCACCGGAGGGGACGTGGGCCATCGCCGGAATTTCGGTCGCAGACCCGATCGCTGGACGGCGATTCAGTGTTGATGGAGATCGGCTCGCCGTCGTGAACGGTCCGGCGCTTGCGGGCATCGCGCCTGACGACTCGCTCGCGGATCATCTGCTCGGGCAGTTCGTGCGCGGCGGAAGCGCAGCAGTGAGCGGCTGTTTGGGTGGAAGTTGGAATTTCGTAGGACGAGCGCCTGGCGGTGGTGTTCGGGCATTCACCGATTTCTCGGGCCACAGCCCGCTGTATTGGGGCGAACGTGACGGCCTCACGGTCATCGGGAATCGCTCACGAGTCGCGTCGGAGGCGCTTGGCTATGGCGGCTGGGATCTGCGTGCGCTGTCGTGGCTCTGCGGTCAGAACGTGCGCGGCGATGCTGTGCCGGCTCGTGGCATCCGCCTGCTCCGGCCAGGTATCGAACTTCACGTTCCGGAGGGCGCGACGCAGCCGGAGTTCTCGCGGTCGCCAGAGTGGATCTACTCGGACCCCGAGGCGGCGGAGCGGCGCGAGAACCTCACCAGCGCTGAGTGGGATGATGTGACCGAGTCGCTCATCGCGAACTTTCGTGCGCTGGGTGCGATCGACTTCGGCATGCTGTTGCGGCTCAGCGGTGGAAAGGACTCTCGGCTCGTACTCGCGCTCGCGCTCGCCGCCGGACTCGGCGACGGGTTGCAGACCGTCACCTCGGGCCCGCACGACAGTCCAGAGGTCGAATGCGCTACTGAGGTCGCCCGGGTTGCGGGCGTCGATCACCGCAGGATGGGGCCGCCCGCTCGGCCTGCCGACGAGGCGTCGGCGATCCAAGCTCCGCCGAGTTTCGATTCGCCGGCCGTCTGGCGGCGTCTTCGACAACACGCATACCGGTACGAGGGCCTCGTGTCGCCCTGGGACGGTATGAACGACCGGTTGAAAGTCACCACGATGTCGTTCACCGGTTTCGGGGGCGAAATCTACAAACGCGGGGCGGACAAGCGGCTGCACAGTGCGGATCTGGTTCCGTCTACGTTCACCTCGAAGGTGATCAACGCGTTGGACCCTGGCGGAGTTCGACGACCAGACATCGTCGAGTATCAGCGGCGTGCCGTCGTCGACTGGGTGGAGGAATCGCTCGACACGTCCCCATTCGATTCTCTGGCCGAGAAATGGTTCCTCGACTTCCGTCTACCGCACTGGAACGGCCCGATGGCCCAGTCGAAGCCCGGACACATCGTTCTGGCGCCGCTCTCCGACTCGTTCGCCGCTCGAAAGCAACTCGAGCTCACCGCATCGGCGCGGAGCGATGAGCGACTGATATACGAGGTCATGTCCCGCGTCGCTCCGGAGCTCACGGCGTTGCCGTTCATGGGGGATACCTGGCCGCAGGCGATTCGGGATTCGTCGCCATTGGCACTTGCGGCCGAGCCGTTTCCGGCGACGCGCAAGCCGACGAGATTCAGCCTCCTCTCGTGGCAGAACGAGATCGTGGCTCAGGAGGGGCCAAAAGTCATCGACTTGTTCGAACAAGCTGCTGCCGAAACTGATTTCGGCCTGGTGTTCGACGTCGACGTTCTTCGGCACGCCGTGCGCACTCACGATGAACTCAAGCGCCCGCAGTTTCGTCAGATCATTTCGTGTATCGGGGCGGCAACGTCCCTGCTCGGGGCATCGGAGCAAGTGGTCGACCACTGCACCTGAGGGTGTGGCCCGGCGTCACAGGATTCCGGCGCGCTCCAAGTGGTCGAGCAGGGTCGAGGCTCGCGTCGACCAGTCGATCGATTGGAGCAGGTCGGTCGGTCGTTCGACCGTGCCGCTTCGTCGCTGAATGACCGCAGCGTCGATTGCGGTGGCGAACCCCTTCGCGTCGCGTTGTACCGACACGTGGCTCAGCAGCTCGTCGATGTTGGGAATCGGCGTCGAGATGACCGGGAGACCCGCCGAGACGTAGTTGTAGACCTTGAGCGGGTTCATTCGCTCCGTCATGCCACCCTCGAGGTGCGGCACCAGGCCGACGTCGATCGAGCGGAAGAGCTCGGGAAGCTGGGCGTAGGGAACCACGCCGACCATTTCGACGTTGTCGTTGCGCTCAACCAGGTCGAAGACCTTTCCGCCGTAGTGCGCTGACCCCACCATCAAGAAGCGTGACTGGGGACGCAGCCGAGCGAGTTCGTCGAGGAGGCCCCAGTCGACCCGATCGCTCATGTTGCCGACGTACGCCACGACCGGGCGATCGTCATCGCCCACCTGAGCGCGTTCGGGGTCGAAGGCCGTGGTCTCGGCGCCGTTCGGCACGACGGTGATCGTGGGGGCATAGGCCTTGAACGCCGCGACGTTGGGTTCGCAGTTCGTGAACGTCGCGTCGGCCATTCCCAGTAACTCGCGGTAGGCGCGGTCGAGTTCGTCGGCCACGTCGCGCGTGTGGTTGAACGCCCGTTGATCATCGATCACGTCGGCCACGACCGAACCGAACTTCAGCTGTTCGTGGACGGCAGGGAAGTCGAGCACCACCGGACACACCCAGGCAATCGTCTTCGAGGGATCCATGCCGAGGGTCGCCATCTCGCGTTCCACGAAGTCGGCGAAACCTTCGCGAGGCGGCAGTGCCTCGCCGGTGAACGGGTCGGAAGTCTCGAAGTCGGAATGGAGAAAGGTTCGGTGGTGGACCTTGCCGGACTCGATGATGCCGAGCCGCCGGTCGAGCAACGTTTGGCTGAGGAGCGGGGAATGATCGCTGCCCTCGGTCACCAGTTGCGCGTCACGGGCGGCGCGCTCGGTGCTGAGTGGGGCGTCGAGGTGCAGCACCCGCCGAACGCGATCGTCGTTCCCGAAGTATTTGGTCAACATGTCGGACCGGCGCCCGTAGATGCCGGTGTCGTTCTGCTTCCAGAACACCACGATGTCGACGCCATCACTGGGTTCGGGATCGGCAACGTCGAACAGGTCGGGGCGCGCCGCGCGGCGCTCGTGCTCGTAGGCCGTCGTGGTCAGCGCGAGCGTGGCGCCGACGACGGGGTCCTCACCGCGCTCGCGAATGGTGGTGGCTTCTCGTTGAGCTGCACTGACGCGTGCTGCGTTGACGGTCACTCCGAACTCGCTCAAGAATGCGTTGCGGCGCTGCCGACGGGCGTTGTCGGAATCTCCCTCGGCGAGTTGCGTGAGGTGCGCTGCGAGCTGCTGCGCATCATCGGCTCGAAGCAAGCCATGGTGTTGGAGGTCGCGCATCGGCGGCGCATCGCTGATGATGACGGGACAGCCCATCGACAATCCGTCGGAGATCTTCGACGGAATCTGGAACTGTGCGATCGGATCGTCGAGATGTTGCATCAAGGCAATGGCGTCGGCCGACGACAACAGCTCGGGCAAGAGCTCGATGTCGGAGGGTGGATGCGTGATCACGCGCACGCCGGTGGTGTCGAGTCCGTCGCGGAATCGACCCGGGTTCGGAACGCCGACGACGTGGAGTACGAACCGTTCGTCGAGTTCGCGTAGTGCTTCTACGACGATGTCGAGGCCTTTGTGTGGACGCGGCGTGCCGACGAACAGCACGACGAAGTCCTGTTCGGCAGCGCCGATTCGAGCGCGACCGTCGGCTCGGTCGACAGCGTTCGGGTCGAACGTGCGGCCGTCGCGAGCGTGGCGAACGGTGATGCCGCCGTACTTGCCGAGCAACTCGACGTTCGAGACGGTGCGAGTTTCGGCGTGGCGGGCGAGCGAAACGCCGAGGCCGGTACCCGCTGCCTCGGTTGGCTCATGGAGCTCGTCGAAGTCGAAGTCGGCGAGATCGAGTTCCGTGCCGTCGAACGAGGTCTCGAAGGCTTCGGCATCGGCGAAGAATGCCTGCTCCTCGTCGTCGATGTCGACGATCACCGGACAGCTGCTGGCCCGCGCGATCATCGCTCCGAGGATCATGCCCGGGAGGCGGGGCTTGCAGATGTGCACGAGGTCGTACTTGCGGTGACCAGCCACCGAGTAGGCCTTTGCGGCGAAGTCGACCATGCGGTCGCACCGAAAGGTCACGGTGCTGTACTCGCCCTGCTCGATCGGGGACCAGAGCGATGTCGAGAACCGCGACCACAACGGCCCGACGAGATCGACGCGCATGGATTCGAGGTAGAGATCGGCGAGCATCATCGCTCGACCGGCGGGGTTGTGGCCGAGATCCCAGCAGACCACGGCGGCTCGTTTGAAACGACGGTCGCCGGCAACGTGCTGGGGCCGCGCTGTGCTGCCGGAGAAGTCGGTGCGGATCGAGACGTGTTGCGTCCAGGTTCCAGCCGAGTCGCGGCGGGCGAGTTCGTCGGCGAGGATGTGCGCGTTGTCGAGTGCTCGGCGCAAGCGTGGGTCGGCCGGAGTGCTCATGCGAGGCCCTTGAGGTCGACGGCGATGAAGCCGAGTGGGCGGTCGTCGTCAGCGGGTTCGGGCGTCGACGTCTGCAAGGTGAGGACGGTGCCTTTCGCGGCGGAGCGGGATCGGTACAAGTCGATCGTGGTCTTTTCGCCACGTCGGAGGTGGTGGATGTCGACCGTCGTGCGTCGACCCTTCGGAATCTGCACAGCGAGTTCTTTGTCGCCGAGCTGCTCGTCGCCGCCGTCGGGCAAGAACACGGTGAGCTGGCACCTCCGCACCCCGTCGAGCCGCAGGTTCGCTGTGGTTTCGACCCACGAGTCGGGGTGAGCACCGGTGACCCACTCGGCCACCACGTGGTTGAGCCCAGGCAGGAGGTTGGCGGTGCGGCGGACCAGTTCGCCAAACGAACTCAAGAACTCGAGTGTTGGTGCGTCACCGTTGTCGACGACGCGCACGATGCCTCCGTTGCTGCCAACACTGGCCAACAACTGTTCGTCGAGCACTTCGGCGGGCAGCAGCGTCAGGAGTGCATCGAGATCTTGTTCCGTCGCCGGTGTGTACCAGCGCTCGCCGTCGGCGACGTACCACTGCCCATTGCCAGGCCGGAACAGCAGCCGGGGATCGGCGGGATCACGTGTTGTCGCCCGCTCGTCACTGACGATTCTGCGTTTCACGCCGCGAGCCACGCGTGCTCCGCGGCGCCGAGCAACTTGCTGCAGCCGTCGAGCGTTCGAGCCCACACTCTGAGGTTCCACGGGCCGGAGGGTAGTCCACCTGTGTTCGATCGGTTCAGAATGGTCAGCGCGTTGACAGCGTCGGCGGACGCCGCGGTGGGAGCGCCGCGCGTCGGCGCCGATCGGCGCCGAGATGTCCGAGATGTTGGCGGATCGACTGCGCCACGTCCGCAGCTGCGCCAACATCGCGTCGCAGCAACTGGAGTGCAGCGAAGCCGATGTCCTGGGCGACGGCGAGCGCGGTGACGGCGACCCAATGATCAGCGTGGCGGACGATGTTGCGGTGCCGGTTTGTCAGGGTGCTGATGCGCAACGGACCACGTCTGTCGGCGAGACGTGGGGCCGACGAGAAGGATCGGACGTGAGAAGCGCCGGCGCCTGGTTCGTAGCGGTACTCCCATCCCAGCCGGGCAAGTGTGAGCGCGAGGTCGACGTCTTCGCCATACATCGCGTAGCTGGGGTCGTATGGGCCGCCACCGAACAAGTCGACGACCTGATCGAGGGCAGCGCGTCGAAACAGCGGACACGCGCCGTTCACCTTGTCGCAGACCGTTGTCTGATCAGTCGGCATCGAGTTGGTCCGCATCGTCTGGGTGATGGCCAGCGGACCACTCACGCCGACCCGGTCGGAGCGCACACTGCCTCCAGCGGCGCAGGCTCGAGGATGAGCGTCGAGTACGGCAACGAGCGTGGTGATGTAGTCCGCGTCGAGTTCGGCGTCGCAGTTGAGTGGCACGACGTACGCGCCTGTTGCAACGGCGATGCCTGCGTTCATCCCTGGGCCGAACCCCAGGTTCTGATCGTTGCGAACAACAGCGATGTGCGGTCCGTGTTGTCGGGTGATGCGAGCGAGTGAGTCGTCCGTGCTGTCGTTGTCGACGACGATGATCTCGACGTCGGGCCAGTCCTGGTCGCGCACCGACGCCACGGCACGCTCGCCGAGATCACCGCTGTTCCAGTTGAGGACGACGACGGAGACGCGGTCGGCGACGCGAGTCGGCAGTGGCATCACTGAAAGAGGCGGCGTGCCTCGTGGCGAGCGCGTGCCCAATACACGCGACCAACCGTATTCAGACCGAGTCGAATCACGACGGCGCGCTTCCCTTTTCTCTGCGGCTCGCGGCGGCGGAGTTCGTGGTTGTCGACGAGGCGCTTCTCGACATCGGCATACGTCGTGAACTGTGCAATCGGAGCGCACACGCCGCGCAGGATCGTGCGTTCGGGCCAGAGCAGGTGAGGGCCGAGGCGAGCGACCCACCGCGACAAAAGGCCAGCAGCCATCAGGCGTCCGGCGGCGTCGTTGATCGGGAGTATCGAGGGTGGACCGAAGTCGAAGATCCAGAGTCGTCCGGAGCCGTCCCAACCGATGTTCTTCGGATCGATCCCCTTCCACACGGCGACCTTGGTCGGGTCGTCGGGAAGTCGACGAGCCTCGAGAATCGCAGCGAGCGCCTTGCCGACCGCCTCGGCCGGCGCTCGATCACCGCGACGTGCGACGGGGATGGAGTCGATCGTCATCATGTCGAGTTCTGGCGACACCATGACGAGGCGATCTTCGACGGTTCCGCTCACGGGGACGACCTCGACGTCGGGAAGCGCTGTGACAGCCAGGTTGGCGCGCGTCTCGAGTTCGCCGGCGAAGCCGGAGACGTGTGCGCCACCCACTCGGTCGACGAACTGTTTGCAGAACAGTGCTTCTCCGTCCGGCCCGACGGCTGGTGCGACGTGGCTCCAGTTGCGTCGCACGACTTCACCGATGCGAATCTCACCGATACCGGGGACGTCGAGGCGCTCGCCTGTTCTGATCGGAGCGATGTCCGCGGGTGTCGACTGGTTCATGTTCGATGAAGTTTCTTGGTGGCCAGGTCGTGCGCGAAGCACCGCCGCGGCGTCACGC